>VFLF01000617.1 GCA_009885185.1 Nitrosomonadales bacterium
CGCGGCGTTTGGTTTGCGCGGCAAGTTTATCCAGCCACAAATCGTAATCGGCGCCCACACGCAGCAGCAAACGCGCGTCACGCAGCCGGTTTAAATCCTGCGGACGCGGCTGGTATTCCTCCGGGTCTACATTCGGCGGCGCCAGACTGACGACGCTGACACGTTCGCCGCCGACGGCTTCGGCGAGGCTTTTCAGATCGGTGGTAGTCGCAACGATATGCAGCACCTGTTGCGCCCGCGCGGGCCATGCCATCGCGCATAACACCAGCGCAACCAGTCCCCACGATAAAAAAGGGCTGCCGCGGCAGCCCTTTTGCATCGGCATAGCGCCTATTTCGCCGCAATCCACAGACTCTTCGGCATCAGGCAATGCACGTTTTTCTCCGCACCGGACACGTCGCCGACGCGGCAATCCATCGCCACGCTCGCCAGTCCATAGGCATCCAGCCGCGCGATGCCTTTCTTATCCTCGAGCAAACGGATCATCGCACGCGAGGCGTTATCCATGGCGCGATTCAGATCGGCATCCTTGACGTGTGTCACGTAGTAGCGCGCGGTTTCAGCCGTGGGGCGCTCCATGTCTTCCTTGCCGTTCGGGTTTTTCGGGTTCAGGCAATGAATGCCTTTTTTGATATTGACCACCTGCGAAATGCGGCAGTCCGACACCTTTGTCATCAGATCCGCCGCCTGCGCGGCGGGCACCTTGCGCTGCTCGGCGAGAAACTTCGCGGTCTGTTCTTTCACCATGTCGAGTGCCTTGTTCAGATCCTGATCGAAGCCCATGGTGACCCACGAATTCGGCGTTTCGATACGCGGCATGTCGAGCTTCATGGTCTTCAAAACCTCAACCGTGATATTCATTTCCTTGTAGGCGGTTTCCAGCGCGGTGAGGTTGACCTCGCCATTACCCTGCGCGGCATGCGAATCGCCCGTCCACAACAGCGCGCCTTCCACATGCACCGGCACATAAAGCACCGTGCCCTCGGTGAGGTCGCGTATGTCCATGTTGCCCGCATACTCGCCCGGCGGAACGCTGCTGTAGCGCCCCGGCTCCTTGCGCGCGACGCCGATGGTGCCCGGAAACGGCCTGAGCGGAATGAACACACCGGGCAGGAATTCCGTCACCTTGCGATCCCAGTCGAGATACAGAAACTTCACCTGCCCGTCCTGATATTCCTTGGGAAACTGGCCGAACATCCCCGGCACGTTAAAGTTGGTGGCGTAGGAACGTGGCACGATCTTGTTGATCGTCACCTTCAGCACGTCGCCCGGCTGCGCGCCGGCCACGTGTATCGGCCCGGTGAGCGTGTGCGGCCCGCGCCCCGGATGATCGGTGCGCAGCTTCTTAATGTCCTCGATAGTCTTGCCCGGCACCACCTGATTGTGCGAGTGCATCATGGTTTCGAGCGCGATGGTGTCACCCGATTGCACATGCAGCACCGGCTTCTCGGCATTATCGAACCAGCCCCACTGCGTGGTTTCAAGCGTGGCCGGCAGCAGATGAAAATTGCCTGTCAACTTTTTGCCGGGCAACGCAATAGACTGCGCCACGACAATCGCCGCGGCAAGGCTGGATGCAGCAAGCAGAGCAACAAGGGGTAAGCGCACGCGCATGAAGTTTCCTCTGGTCATTTAGTGCAGCGTTGATTAATACGTCTTGTACTGCAAATACTTGCCGCTCATCACGATCTGCACGCGGTCGCCGTTCGGATCGGCCTGACGCTGCATGTCCATTTTGAAGTCAATGGCGCTCATGATACCGTCTCCGAACTCTTCGTGTATCAGTTCCTTGAAGGTGGTGCCGTAGACGCTCACCAGCTCGTAAAAGCGGTAGATCAGCGGATCGGTCGGCACCGCCGTGGGCAGCGAACCTTTGTACGGCGCTTGTTGCAGCAGCAGCACGGCGTACGGCGGCAAGCCCAGCAGTTTGCCGGCGGCTTCGGCCTGCGGTTGGGTCATTTTCATTTGGCCCAGCAGCGCAGCCGTTGTCCATTC
>VFLF01000928.1 GCA_009885185.1 Nitrosomonadales bacterium
GGAATCAGCCAGAGGGTGCTGCTGTAGGTGAGCAGCGTATATCCATCGGGCTGCGCTTTCGCGGCGAGTTCCGCGATGAGCACGCCGCCCACGCGATTGTCCACCACCACTTGCTGACCGAGGCTGGCGGACAATCCCTGCGCGATGACGCGCGCGATGAGATCGCTGCCGCCGCCGGGTTCGGCGGTGAGCATGCGCAGCGGTTTGGTGGGGTAGGCGGGTGGCTGAGCTTGCGCCAGTGTGATCGTGCTCAACAGCAGTGCAACGGCGGAGCGGCAAACGAAAGTTGGATTCATCGGCGGATACCGGAGGCGTTCTTGAAGAGGGTTGTTAGGTAAGTATATGTATTTAAACAATTTTTAGTTTAGCTGTAACCCCGCCTCTTTGACCAGCCGCCGCCATTTCACAATTTCGTTTTTGATGTGTTTATTGAATTCCTCCGAAGTGCTCGACAGCGCGGTTGAGCCGTCGGCTGCGAGCCGTTCCGCCACATCGGGCGCATGCACTGCGTCGCGCATCGCGTTCGACAGCTTGCGCACGATGGCGGGATTTACCTTCGACGAGGTGACTACGCCGTACCATTGATTCGCTTCGAAGCTCGGCACGCCGGCTTCGGCGATGGTCGGCAAATCGGGGATCGCCGGCGAGCGTTTGCCGGCGGTGATGGCAAGGTAGCGCAGCCGCCCGCTGTTGATAAACGCGCGCGTGGACAGCAGCGTGGTGAACGCCATGTCTACTTCGTTCGAGATCAGCGCCGCCACGGCCGCGCCGCCGCCTTTGTAGGGAATGTGGGTGAACTTCGCGCCCGTCATGTAGGCCAGCATCTCGCCGGAGAAATGCTGCAACGCGCCGGTGCCGGATGAACCTTGTTTCAGTTTGCCGGGGTTGGCTTTGCCGTAGGCAATCAACTCCTTGACGCTTTTTACCGGCGTCGAGGCGTGTACCGTCAGGATGTAAAACAGCGTGGTGAGTTGCGACACGCCGGTGAGATCCTTCTCGATGTCGTACGGCAGGCGGTCATTCACCGCCGCCAGCACCGTGTGCCCCGACGAAATCAGGCACAGCGTGTGGCCGTCCGGATTGGCTTTGGCGGTGATGTCGGCGCCGATGGCGCCGGCCGCGCCCGAACGGTTGTCGGCAATGACCTGCTGCCCCCACGTCTCGGACAATTTTTTCGCCACCGTACGCGTGGTGATGTCGGTGCCCGCGCCGGGCACGAACGGCACGATGAAACGTATTGGGCGGCTGGGGTAGTCGCGCGCGGGGTCGGGTTGCGCGGCGAGCGAAGACGCCGACAGGCCGATCAACGGAAGGGCTGTTCCCAACAGGACAGCACATCGAATCAATTGTGAGTTGGGCATTACGGGATGTTCCGTGTGAGTAAGGTGGCGTGCATGATACCTTGCGCGGGTGTGTTTCTGGAGACTGCAATCCGGCATCGGATGACGGCGTGACGCGCACCACGCCTGCGTGATAAATTGTCCAATCTGAATTCGCCGGACAGGCCGCATCAACATGCTGACTTTCGAACCGATCACCGATGTACTGGGCGCGGCAGTGCGCGGCGCTGACCTTGCGCGCCCCTTAAGCGACGCCGATTTCGCTGCCGTGCTGCAAGCCCTCGGCCACCACGGCGTGCTGTGCTTCAAACAGCAATCGATCACCCCGCAACACCTGCGTGATTTTTCTTCCCGTTTTGGCGGCTTGCAGGTGGGAGTCAGCGGTCTGCATGAACCGGGCTACCCGGAGGTGAGCGTACTGTCGAACGTGATCGAAAACGGCAAACCCATCGGCCTGCCGGATGCGGGGCAGGATTGGCACACCGACATGTCGTATAACGACACTATCGGATTTGTGAATGTGCTGCACGCGATCAAGGTGCCGCAACGCGATGGTAAGTCACTCGGTGACACGTTGTTCGCCAATATGCACGCCGCGTACGAGGGGCTGGCGCCTGAATTGAAGACGATGCTTTCAAAGTGCACGGCGACCCATGATTTCAACAAATTCTGGGAGGGCATGGTCAATCGTCCCGGCAGCATCCGCAAACCGCTCACGTCCGAACAGCGCGCTAAGCGCCCGCCGTCGGTGCATCCGCTGTTCCTGACGCATCCGATCACCGGCCGCAAGGTGCTGTATTGCAATCCGGGCTATGCGGTTCGGATCAATGAACTGCCCGAGCGCGAAAGCGAACGCATGCTCGATCTTTTGTTCGCGCACCAGTTGCAACCGAAGTATCAATACCGGCATTCATGGAGCGTCGGCGATGTGCTGATGTGGGATCACATCGGCACGCTGCATAACGCGCTGCCGGATTATGAGCCGCATGAGCATCGATTGATGAAGCGCTGCCAGGTGATGGCGGATCGTATTTTTGATCCGGCGTTTGTGCGCGCGCGGTTGGCTGCGCGGCATTGAGGGGCTGGATAGCGAGAGGGGAACTCTGCGTTTCAGTCCGATAAGGGTTTCAGCAATTCAGCCAGATCGCTTTCCGTGAACAGAGGTTGCTTGCGCGCGGCGGAGCCGCTGTACATGTTGTCGGCGAGCGCGGCCTTGCGTTCCTGTAAGGCGAGGATGCGCTCTTCGATGGTGCCTTGCGCCACCAGTTTGACCACCCATACGCTTTTGGTTTGTCCGATGCGATGGGCGCGGTCGGTGGCTTGGTTTTCGACCGCGGGGTTCCACCACGGGTCATAGTGGATCACGGTGTCGGCTTGCGGCAGATTAAGACCGACGCCGCCGGCTTTCAGGCTGATCAGAAACAGCGGTACCTCGCCGCTGGTGAATTGCTCGATCAATGCGTCGCGCTTCTGGCTTTGGCCGGTAAGCTTGACCCAGCGTATTTTGCGCTGGGCCAGTTCGGCCTCGATTAGCGTCAGCATGCTGGTGAACTGCGAGAACAGCAGGATGCGCCGTCCTTCCTCCAGCATTTCCGGCAGCATTTCCATCAGTTGTTCGAGCTTGGCTGATGTGGTGACTTTTTTGGCGGCGGCGAGCGGCACCAATTGCGGATCACAGCATACCTGGCGCAGTTTCAACAGCGCATCGAGGATGGTGATATGCGATTTGGCGAGGCCCTTGGCGGTGAGTGCCTCGCGCACGGTTTTTTCCATGCCGAGGCGGATGGTTTCGTAGAGGTCGGCCTGTTTGCCCGACAGTTCGACGCGCATCACGGTTTCTACCTTGGGCGGCAGTTCGGTTTCCACTACCGCCTTGGTGCGCCTCAGCATGAACGGCGTCACGCGCGCGCGTAACTGCGTCATGCGTTCGGCGTCGCCCAGTTTTTCAATGGGCGTGCGGAACAGCGTGCCGAAGCGTTTTTGGCTGCCGAGAAAACCCGGCATCAGAAAATGGAACAGGCTCCACAGTTCACCGAGGTGGTTTTCCATCGGCGTGCCGGAGAGGCACAGGCGGTGCCGCGTCTGCAATAGCCCAGCCACCTGCGCGGCATGGGTGTTGGCGTTTTTGATATTTTGCGCCTCGTCCAATACGACCAGATGCCATTTCGCTTGCAGCCACCGCTCGCGGTCGCGTTGCAGCAGCGAATACGGCGCGATCACGATGTCGTGCTCGGCCATGGTGTCGGCGGCTTCATGGCGGTCTTTGCCGTGCAGCACGAGCGTGCGCAGTTGCGGGCAAAAACGCGCGGCCTCGCGCGCCCAGTTGCCCATCAGACTCACCGGCGCGATGATCAGTGCGGGGCGGTTGAGGCGCCCAGCGTCTTTCTCTACCTGGACATGCACCAGGGTTTGCAGGGTTTTGCCCAGGCCCATGTCGTCGGCGAGAATTCCGTCGAGGTTGTATTGACGTAAAAATTGCAGCCAGTTCAGGCCCTGCTGTTGATACGGTCGCAAATTGGCCAGTACGCTTGCCGGTACGGGTATCGCGGGTAACTCGCTGCGGCCCGTGAGCTGGCGCAGCATGGTGCGCAGCGACTTCGCGCCTTCCCACACCGCGCCCTCGCCCAGGGCGACGCTGGCGCGCAGCGCATCCAGCCGCGAGAGTTTCAGGCTGTCGGCGGAAAAGTTATGCTGGCGATCTCCGACCAGTTCGAGCAGCGCCGCCATCCACGGTTTCAGAGTTTCAGTCGGCAGGCGGATAAAGCCGCTGCCGGTGGAGGCGGGCAGATAAATGTACGGCGGCAGACTGGGTAGGCCGGTGGTGGAATCGGGCGGGCTGGCGGCCGCCTGCTCCAGCAAGCCCGGCAGCCATGGCAGGATGTTGTGGCGCTGACCGTTGATTTCCATGCCGAGCGACAGATCAAACCACGGTGATGCGGCTTCTTCTTCGCCCTCGCCGCCGTTTTGCGCGCGCATGTGTACGCTTAGCGTGTCGGCGCGGCTAATCCAGTTTTTCAGTGCATCATCCAGCGTAACCTCGAAGCCCGCGTCGGTGAGCGCGGTGAAATTCGCATCAGCCCAATGCAGCCAGGCGTGCTGGGCGGTGTTGCCCGGAATGCGAAAGCTGCCTTCGCTGCCGGCGGTCAAGCCCAGATTCTGCAAGCGCACGATGGCATCACGCTCGGCGGCGGTGTCACGGTGCAGAACCACATTGCCGCCGGCGCTTTCAATCAGCACCACGTCGCGTTGCCCGCCCCACCAGCCTCGATGGCCCTGATAGTCAAACCGAAGCTGAACATGCACCAGACCGTGTTGCGGTATGTCCGCCGGCGGCACCGGCGACAGATGCAGGCAGGCCTTGGGCGCGACGCCCTGAACGGTGGCGAGGGCGGGCATGCCCGGCGGCGGCGGCAAAGGTCCCAGTATCTGCATCAAGCGGAGTTGATGTCTTTGCAGCGCGGAGGATTTCAGCGGCGGCGTTCGGAGCAGCACTTCCAGTTGCGCGTAGGTGATGCCCTCGGCTTGCGCCAGTCCGCAGCGGCCTTGCTCCGCATCCAGGTAAAGCGGCGGGTTGTTCAGGCACAAGGTGGCATCACTCTGCGCCAGTTGCGCGCGCAGCACCCAGCTGGATTCTCCGGTGTTGGCAATGCTGATTTCGTGCCACTCCCACTGTATCGGCAGCGGCGCGCACCATTGCACCGGTTGTGCCGGGCCGCCATGCCCGTTGTTCACGAACAGCCGGCCCGTGCCGGCGGCGAGTTCCAGCATGATCTGGCCGGAGCGGCCCTGCGGCGTACCACTGAAGTTTGAGTTGTAGGTGTTGAACAGCGTGCCCGACATGGTGCGTATCAGTTGCAGCGCTTCGCGGTCGGCGGGCGTCGCGTGGTCATACACCGGGTCGCCCGGATACGGCGGGTAGCGGACGATTCGGCCTTTGGCCCAATCGCCGTTGGTCTTGATGTAGGACACCATGGTGTCCAGGTGCAATTGCGGTTTGGCGCTGTCCGCGTGCGTCACGCTGAGCAGATAAAGGTATTGCTCTTTCTTGCGCTGGGTGGAGTACACCGTTCTGGATAGGCGCGTTTCCGCGTCTAACGTCTCCATACCGGGAGTCACGCCGATGACGCGATCCATGTCCTGCATCCAGCGCAGCAGTTGGTTCTCTGCCTGCGCCCGCGCATTTTCTTCCATGCGGCTCCGCGAGGCGTCGCGCAGGGCCGCAAGGCCGAGCGTCAGTGGCTTGTTTGTATTAAGTAATTGATTATTCAGTATGGTTTTTGCCCTGTGCGTGGCCTCCATCATGAGCGCGATGCCGTGCTTGCATTGATGGCCGACCGGGCAGGAGCAGTTGCTGTCCCACGAGCGCACGGCGTCGGCGGACAAAAAGCTCACTTCGACGACGAGCTCGTACGGGCGGGGCCGGCTGCCCTGCACCGCGCCGGTGAGCAGCCACTGCTTGCCGACGAGTTCGATATCGAGACTACGCACGTTGTTTCCGCCACGATAAATCGCCATGCCGCGCGACCAAGTTGCGCTGTCGGTCAGTCGAAACAGCGTGTCTGGCCTAAACCACAGGCTATTGTTTTGGGACATGGGCTGTCATGGAAGTAGGGGCAGTGGATCTTGGCAAACGTTTACCGCCCTTGCGGGCCATGCGTCACGATGCCGGAAACGTTCGCCGAAGCGAGGCGCGTATTCTACCGGGGTTCAACGCCACCGTCGGCGGCGCGGCAGGGAATCGCGCTTTATATTCGCACCAACGCCGCCTGTGGCGTGCCCGCGCGGTAACGCGCCACGTAGGCGGCAGGGTCGATCTCGATGCCGGAGATGTTCTTCGCGTACGATTCTGATTTGAAGTAGGCGAGGTAATCTGTTTCATTCACGAAATTCGCGGCTGACAATTCCACGGTGTTGCCGTCGGGGTCGTAATAATAAAAACTCGTGCCCGGCCCGTGGTTGAACGAGCGCATCGGCGTGATGCCGCACGCGCGCAAGTCTTCGTAGCGGCTGAACAGGTGGTCGAGGCCCATGTGGCGCAGTTGCATGTGATGCATGCCTGGCGCGCCTTGCTGGTTATCCGCCATGCCGGTGATCGCGGGCACTTCAAAGATGCCCAGCACCTGGGTGTACGGGTGATCGGAAAAAATGCGGATGAAGGCGATGTTGTAAGCGCCCGCCCAGGTGGGTTTCTTCGCGTCGTTGCGCACGAAGAACGCCTGCACATCGGTGACGGTTTCATACCAGTCTTTCATCGCTGCGAAGCGCGATGTCTTGAAGATCACTTCGCTGAATTGCGGCGGCGTGAATGCACCGCTGGTGGTTTTGATCTGATTCATAACGTATGAAGCTCCTTGTTATTTCATCTCAGCGTATCGGTAAAAACACCGCCGTGGCGAGGCTTTGCGCCACCTTGACCACGGTGCGACCGTAACGCCCGGCCAACACTTTGGACAATACATCGAGGCCGGCGATCATTTTGCCGAATTCGCGCTCGAAGCTGAGGTTGGGCACGGGGCCGGCGCTTTCGTTCGACAGCAAAAACAGTTCACCC
>VFLF01000095.1 GCA_009885185.1 Nitrosomonadales bacterium
AGCGATTACACTCGCTAATTCCGGAATCCCGCCGTCACCGAATCGCCTTATCATCCCCACCTGCCATCACTGCAATCAGCAAGGACCACATCATGAGCAAAGCCCCTTTCAATTCCCTGCGCGAATTCAAACTCAAGTCCGGCAAGACCGGCAAATATTATTCGCTCGCCGCGCTCGAAGAAGCCGGTCTCGGCAAGGTGTCGCGCCTGCCGGTCAGCTTGCGCGTGGTGCTGGAATCCGTGCTGCGCAACTGCGACGGCAAGCGCATCGGCGAAGACCGCGTCCGCGAACTGGCCGGGTGGCAACCGAATGCCCCGCGCACCCAGGAAATCCCCTTCGTGCTCGCACGCATCATGCTGCAGGACATGGCGGGCTTTCCGGCGCTGAACGATTTTGCCGCGATGCGCGCCGAAGCGCAGCGCCAGAAGTTCGATCCCAAGCGCATCGAGCCGCTGGTGCCGGTGGATCTCGTGGTCGATCACTCCGTCGTCATCGACGTGCATAACTCCGTCGACGCGCTGCGCAAGAACATGGAAATCGAATTCGAAAGGAACGGCGAGCGTTACACCTTCCTCAAGTGGGCCAAGCAGGCCTTTTCCGGCATCCGCGTCGTGCCGCCCGGCAACGGCATCTGCCACCAGGTCAACCTCGAATACCTGTCGCGCGGCGTGTGGGAGAAAAACGGCGTGTATTACCCGGATTCCACCGTGGGCACCGACTCGCACACCACCATGGTCAATGCCATCGGCGTGCTGGCCTGGGGCGTGGGCGGCATCGAGGCCGAAGCCGGCATGCTGGGCCAACCGTATTACTTCCTCACGCCCGATGTGGTCGGCGTGCATATGTCCGGCAAGTTGAACCCCGGTGTCACCGCCACCGACCTCGTGCTCACCGTCACCGAACTGCTGCGCAAGACCAAGGTGGTCAACAAGTTCGTCGAATACTATGGTGAAGGTGCTGCTTCGCTGTCGCCGACCGACCGCGCGACGGTGGCCAACATGGCGCCCGATTACGGCGCGACCTGCGGCTTTTTCGCTATCGACGACAAGACGCTTGAGTACTACCGCATGTCGGGTCGCGAAGAACATTGCGACGCGATTGAATCCTACCTCAAGGCCCAGGGCATGTACGGCATTCCGAAAAAAGGCGAGATCGATTACTCGCAAGTCGTCGAGCTGGATTTGTCATCGGTGCGTCCCAGCGTGTCGGGCCCGAAACAACCCGAAGACCGCATCAACCTAGAAAACATCAAGAGCCGCTTCACCGAGCTGTTCTCGAAACCCGTCGCCGAAAGCGGCTATAACAAACCTGCCGACGACCTGGGCAAACGTGTGCCGGTCGCCAATGCGGCTATCGGTGATGTCGGCCATGGCGATATCGGCATTGCCGCGATTACCTCCTGCACTAACACGTCTAACCCGTGGGTGCTGCTGGCCGCCGGCCTGCTCGCCAAGAAGGCGGTGGAAAAAGGCATGAAGCCGCATCCGCGCGTGAAAACCTCGATGGCTCCCGGCTCCAAGGTGGTCACTGCCTACCTGAAAAGCTCGGGCCTGCTGCCATATCTGGAGCAACTGGGTTTCCACGTCGTCGCCTACGGCTGCACCACCTGCATGGGCCTTGCCGGCCCGCTGGATAAAGACCTCGAAGACGTAATCGTGAAAAACGATATCATTTCCGCAGCGGTGCTTTCCGGCAACCGCAACTTCGAAGCGCGCGTACATCAATCACTCAAGGCCAACTTCCTCATGAGCCCGCCGCTGGTGGTGGCGTTTGCACTGGCAGGTACCGTGTTGAAAAACATGGACACTGATCCGATCGGCAACGACAAGAACGGCAAGCCGGTGTTCCTGAAAGACTTGTGGCCCACGCCCGCCGAAGTGGACGCGCTGATGAAGTTCGCCACCGACAGCAGCAACTTCAAGCGCGAGTACGGCGATCTCGCCGGCGCCAAAGACCTGTGGGACGCGATTCCCGAGACCAAGGGCGCGCTGTTCCAGTGGGATCCGAAATCCACCTATATGCTGGAGCCGCCGCTGTTTGAAGGCTTCAAGCGCGAGTTGCCCAAAGTCTCCGATATCAAAGGCGGTCGCGCGCTGGGAATTTACGGCAACAAACTGACCACCGATCACATCAGTCCCGTCGCGCCGATCCGCAAAGGCACGCTGGCCGGCGACTGGCTGGTGGCTGCGGGCAGCACGGATTTGTCGAGCTTCGGTTCGCGCCGCACCAACCACGAAGTCATGGTGCGCGGTGCGTTTGCCAATCCGCGCATCAAGAACTTGATGGTACCGGGCAGCGAAGGCAGCGTTACGCTGCACCAGCCCAGCGGCGACAAGATGACGATTTACGAAGCCTCGATGCGTTATCAGAACGTCGACAAGGTGCCGCTGTTCGTGTTTGGTGGTGAAGAATACGGCACGGGTTCGTCTCGCGACTGGGCGGCCAAGGGCACGCAAATGCTCGGCGTCAAAGTGGTCGTGGCGCGCGGCTACGAGCGCATTCACCGCTCCAACCTCGTGGGCATGGGCGTGCTGCCCTGCCAGTTCTAGGGCGCGGACAGCGTGCAGTCGCTCAACATCACCGGCAACGAGACCTACGAACTGCTCGGCGTCGAAGGCGGCAATCTGAAACCGTTGCAGGATGTGACGCTGGTAATCCACCGCAAGGATGGCAGCAAGCAAAACGTCACCGTCACGCTGCGCGTGGATTCGCCAATTGAAGTGGAATACCTGAAGCACGGCGGCATCCTGCCGTTTGTGTTGCGCGAGTTGATGGCGGCGTAAGCACTCTCGCCCAACCAACACACGTATTCCCTCCCCTTCAGGGGGAGGGTCAGGGTGGGGGTGGGGTTCAACGTATTCACGCTATGTTCGTATTACCCCGCCCCCATCCCTGCCTTCCCCCTGAAGGGGAAGGGGTTTCATCGAATACGAATCAACGACATCTGGAGCAATAGCATGGCACAAGACACCTTCAAATCCCTGCGCGATTTCACCCCTTCCTCTGGTAAGACCGGCAAGTACCACTCCCTCGCCGCGCTCGAACAGGCCGGCCTCGGCAAAATCTCGCGCCTGCCGCGCTCCATCCGCGTGGTGCTCGAAGCGCTGCTGCGCCAGTGCGACGGCAAAAAAATCACCGAAGAACACGTCAAGGCGCTCGCCGCGTGGCAACCCAACGCCACGCGCACCGCCGAGATTCCCTTCATCGTCGTGCGCATCGTGCTGCAGGACCTGATCGGCTTCGGCACGCTGAACGACCTGTCGGCGATGCGCAACGCAGCGGCGCGTTTGGGCGTGCCGCCGGGCAATATCGAGCCGTTGGTGCCGGTGGATGTGGTCGTCGATCACTCGGTGGAAATCGATGTCTATAACCGCCCGGACGCCGTGCAGCGCAATCAGGAAATCGAATTCAAGCGCAACGCGGAGCGTTATCTGTTTGTGAAATGGGCGCAGGGCGCGTTCAAGACCGTGCGCGTGGTGCCGCCGGGCAACGGCATCATCCACCAGATCAACATGGAGCACCTGTCGCGCGGCGTGTGGGAAAAAGACGGTCTCTATTTCCCCGATACGGTGTTCGGCACCGACTCGCATACCACCATGGTCAACGGCATCGGCATCGTGGCGTGGGGCGTAGGCGGCATCGAAGCCGAAGCCGGCATGCTGGGCCAACCCAATGCGTTCCTCACGCCCGATGTGGTGGGCTGTCACATGACCGGCAAGCTGCGTGAAGGCGTCACCGCCACCGATCTCGCGCTGACCGTCACTGAACTGATGCGCAAGGCCAAGGTCGTGGGCAAATTCGTGGAGTTCTACGGCGTGGGTGCCACCGCCTTGACCGCCGCCGACCGCTGCACCGTGGCCAACATGGCGCCCGAATACGGCGCGACCATGGGCTACTTCCCGGTGGATGAAAAAACCGTCGAATATTTCCGCACCACGGGCCGCGAGCCGGAGCTGGTGTCCGCCATCGAGGCCTACTACAAGGCGCAGGGCATGTTCGGCATGCCCAAACCCGGCGAGATCGATTACAGCCAGGTGATCGAACTGGATTTGAATTCCATCGTGCCCAGCCTGTCCGGCCCGAAACGTCCGCAGGATCGCGTGAGCCTGCCCGAGCTCGGTCGTGACTTCGACAGGCTGTTCTCCGCACCCACCGATAAAAACGGTTACGCGCGCCCTGCCGCGGATCTCACGCGCCGCGAGGCCACCGGCCACGCGTTCGATGTGGGTCACGGCGACGTGCTGATTGCCTCGATCACCTCCTGCACCAACACCTCCAACCCGGCGCTGCTGATCGCGGCGGGCCTGCTTGCCAAACGCGCAGCCGAGAAAGGCTTGATGCCGCATCCGCGCATCAAGACCTCGCTCGCCCCCGGCTCCAAGGTGGTCACCGCCTATTTGCGTGACGCGGGCTTGCTTGAGCCGCTGGAAAAACTCGGCTTCGGTGTAGTCGCCTACGGCTGCACCACCTGCATGGGCGCGGCCGGTCCGCTGGATGCCAAAATCGAAGAAGCCGTGGTGTCCAAAGACCTCGTCACCTGCGCGGTGCTCTCCGGCAACCGCAACTTCGAAGCACGCGTGCATGCCAACCTGCGCGCGAACTACCTCGCCAGCCCCGCGCTGGTGGTAGCCTACGCGCTCGCGGGCACGGTGCGCACCGACCTCGACAAAGAGCCGCTGGGTAACGACAAGACCGGCAAGCCGGTATACCTGAAAGACCTGTGGCCCACCGACGCCGAAGTCGCCGCGCTGCTGAAATTCGCTACCAATGCCGATCACTTCCGCCGCGAGTATGGCGATCTGTCCGGCAACAAAAAACTGTGGGATGCCATCCCCACCATCGAAGGCGCGGTGTTCAAGTGGGACGAAAAATCCACCTTCATCAAGGAGCCGCCCTTTTTTGACGGCGTGACCAAAACACCGGGCAAGGTCTTCGACATCGTGGGTGCGCGCGCGCTGGCGATTTTGGGTGACTCGATCACCACTGACCACATCAGCCCTTCCACCAAGATTCGCCCGGGCACGCCCGCCGGCAAATGGCTGGAGCCGTTCAAGGATCATCCGCCCTCGGAGTGGGGCCACTTCGGCGTGCGCCGCTGCAACCATGAACTGATGGTGCGCGGCACCTTCGCCAACGTGCGCCTGCGCAACGAGGTAGCTCCGGGCACCGAAGGCCCGATCACCAAGGTGCAGCCCACCGGAGAACAGATGACGATTTTTGAAGCATCGGAAATCTACCGCGCGAAAAACACGCCTCTGGTGATTTTCGGCGGCGACGACTACGGCATGGGTTCGTCGCGCGACTGGGCGGCCAAGGGCGTGCAACTATTGGGTGTCCGCGCCGTGATCGTCAAAAGCTTCGAGCGCATCCACCGCGCCAATCTGATCGGCATGGGCGTAGTGCCCTTGCAGTTCAAGCCGGGCACCGACGTGAAATCGCTCAACATCACCGGCGACGAAAGCTTCACCATCGAAGGCATCGCCGGCGGCAACGTGAAGCCGATGCAGGACGTGACCATGACCATCATGCGCGCCGACGGCTCGATACAAAAGGTGCCGCTGACGCTGCGCATCGATACCGGCATCGAAGTCGATTACCTCAAACACGGCGGCATTCTGCCGTATGTGCTGCGGGATTTGGTGAACGCCGCCGCCTAAGCCTCCTAAGTAGGCGCTGCTCTGTTCCCTTCAAAAAGGCCTGCATTCCCGTGATGCCGGCCTTTTTGTTTGGGTACGCCGGATTTCATGCGGCGCGTTAATTCGTCAAATCGTAGTTCCATTGGAAGGAATGCCAGCATGCACACCAAACCCAGCTTCACCCTGTCCGTTGCTGCGTTATTGATAGCCTTTTTAAGCGGCTGCGTGGTGGAGCCGCCCCGGTCGCGGGAACCAAGCGTCATTTACACACCGTCGCCCATTCAGGCGTACGAGGACATCCGCCGTTGCCGCGCGGATAACCAGCGCGCGCACGGCGAGGTTCTCAATAACTACGAGCGTGCTCGGGCCGCGGGCCGCATCAATCCCTCCGAAGCGCAGCAGTTCAACGCGATGGATGCAAGCCTGAGAAACATGCACGCACAACTCGCCCGCGATGGCCTGACCTTGCAGGAATGCCAATACCTCGGCGGAGAAATCGCCCGTGCGCGTGATGACGTGGCGAGAATGTCACGCCACGATCCCGCCATCGCGCGCTGCATGGCCGATACGCGCTGGGCCCATGAGGACGTGCTCGACACCTACGAAAACGCGCGGCGCGCAGGCCAGATTAGTCCCGGTGAAGCGCAACGATTCAGCGCAATGGAAGCGCGACTGAAAAATCTGCGCAGCGAACTGGCACGCGATGGCATCAGCCTGCAGGATTGCCAGCGCATCGGCGGCGCCGTCGCCAGAGAGCGCGACGAAGTGATTCGCATGGCGCGCTATGAGCCCACCTCGGCGCGTTGCATGGCCGATAACCGCCGCGCGCACTGGGCGTTGTACGAGATCTACAACGAAGGCGCGCGTGCGGGACGCATCGACGCCAATGAAGCGCAGCAATTTCGCCAGATGGATGAGCGACTCAAGAAATTTCAGGCCGCCATCAGGCAGGACGGCGTCACCATGGACGAGTGCCAGCGCCTCGCCCGCGCCATCGCTCAGGAGCGCGCGGTGGTGAACAGGATGGTGCAGTTTTGATCGTGGAGCTGGTGTGCAGCCGGTATGCTATCTGCCAATCGGCATGCCGTAGCCCACTTGCGATAATTACATAAGTATTTGTTTTTATTAACTTTTTTAAAACAACTACCACTGATAAAGCACATCCAGACTCACCGCTTTTTCCAGTGACCACACCAGCTCCAGCACGCGATCACATTTAGCCTTACCCACCATCGGCTCGCAATTCGAGCGAAACTTGTGCGCGAGGTCTTCATCGGTCATCGGGTTTTCCACTTCGCCCTTGGGGTTTAACACGCGCTGCTCGAACGACTGCCCGTTCATCAGCGTCACCTTGGCGACACCAGACCGGCAACCGGGATAAATGCGCTCGCACTCCGCATCCGCCGTCGCCGTGGTCACATTAATCAAGCGCTGCACGTCGGCGCTCTGAATGTTCGCCGTGTCGTAGGTGCCCACCGTCACTTCGCCGTACATCATCGCCAGCGCGGCGCTCACCGGCGCGCTCATCTGCGCATCGAGCAGGCTGTGCGCGTGCCGGTGATCGTGCCCGCGCGCGCCGACTTCATACATGCCGACATCAATGCGCGCCACGTCCGCCGGCGCAATGGAATGCTTTTTGCGCAAGTCGCACACCGCGTCCAGCGCCGCATGAAAATGCCGGCACGCCGGATAAGGCTTGAAATACACATTGGTGATTTCAAAGCGCTCGCCCAGCGCGTCGCACATGCGCGCCCACACGGCATTCTCCCCGGCCATTACGTTAAACAAACCGTGCTTGCCTTCCAGCACCTGCTCCGGCCCGGTCAAACCGCGTTTCGCCAGCTCCGCGCAGGTGATGCCGTCGCGCGCCGCCTTGCCCGGATGAATGCGCTTGACTTCGGCGCCGCCGAAAAGATATTCGCGCAGGCCCGATGAAAAACTGCCCGCGATGCCCATCGCGTCGAGCGTGGTTTTGGCATCCAGATGCAGCAGCCGCGAAACCCCCGCCGCCGCGCCCAGCACGCCGGCAGTGGGCGTATTGTGAAAGCCGCGCCGCGCCGAGGTGGGATGCACCGTGGCGGCGATGCGCGCGGTCACGTCATACGCGGCCACGCCCGCGGCGATCACATCCTTCGCGCTGGAACCGTGCTTTTCGGCTATCGCCAGCAGCGCCGGGAACACCGCCCCCGCCGGATGCACCGAGCCACGCGTATAGCCATCATCGAAATCCAGTCCATGCGTGCTGGTGCCGTTGACAAACGCCGCGTTCGGACACGACAGACGCGATTGCGTGCCCATCACCACGGCCTCTTTCGACTGGTCCCAACTGGACACGTAATCAAACACAATTTTCGTCGGCGCCATGCGCGACCCGGCAATCGCGCAGGTCAGATAATCCAGCAGCGCCCGCTTGAATGCATGCACCGCGTCGGCGGGCAACCTGTCGTAGGTCAGCGCGGATGCAAATTCAGCGACCTTTTTGCTGGCGCCGGCGGCTTGTTGCGGATTGTTGCTTGCGGTGTCCATGTTCATCCCCTTGCGGATTTTATCGTCTCATTCAACTCGAATATTCGCCTCGCGCACCACCTTGCTCCACTTGGCATGCTCGGTCTTGATAAACGCGGCAAATTCCTCTGACGTGCTGCCGACGGCAACCGAACCATCCACCGCCAGTCGTTCAGCGGTATTGGGCGTGCGCAGAATTTTTGCGATCTCGCCTTGCAAACGGTCAATGATGGCGCGCGGCGTGCCGCTGGGTACGCTGATGCCGTTCCACGTGCTGGCGTCGTAGCCCGGCAGCCCGGCTTCGTCGAACGTCGGCACATTCGGCACTGCCGGCGAGCGCTTTTGTCCGGTGATCGCAAGCGCGCTGATTTTGCCGGCTCGTATATGCGGCGCCACCGCCAACGGCGAACCGAACATCGACTGCACCTGCCCCGCGATCAAATCATTGATGGCGGGCGGCGCACCGCGATAAGGCACATGCACAATGTCGATTTTGGTCGACAGACGCAGCATTTCCGCCGCCAGATGGCCGGAGCCGCCCGGCCCCGACGTCGCATAGTTGATCTCGCCCGGTCGTGCGCGCGCGAGTGCGAGAAACTCCTTGAGCGTTTTTACCGGCAGCGCGGGATGCGTCATTAACAGCAGCGGCTGCGTGGTTGCCAGCGTCACCGGCGCGAAATCCCGCTGCGGATCGTAGGGCAGGTTTTTGTGGACATACACGGACAGCACCATCGTCGTGATGCCGCCGAGATACAGGGTGTAGCCATCTGCAGGCGACTTTGCCGCAAGCGTGGCGCCGATCAATCCGCCGCCGCCGGGACGATTGTCGATCAGCACATTCTGCCCCCAGATCTCGGACAAGCGTTGCCCGAAAAGACGAGCCACGATATTGGTGGGGCCGCCGGCGGGAAACGGCAGCACCAGCTTCAGCGGTTTCACCGGATACGCCTGCGCGCACGCCGCCGTTGCCGCCAGCCACAACGTAATGCCCAACACGGTAGGCGCGGGCCGCATGGCGTTAACGCCCCTTGAACACCGCCGCGCGTTTTTCCTTGAACGCGGCCACGCCTTCGAGATGATCGTCAGTGAGCTTGGCAATGGCCTGACACAAATTCTCCTGCTCAAGGTGCGCTTCAAGATTCGGCGTGTACATCGACTGAAACATTTTCTTCGCCAGCGCCAGGGCAAACGTGGCGGAGCCTGCCAGCTCGTTCGCCAGCGCCAGTGCATTCGCCTCCAGTTCCGCATCGGGCACCACCCGGTTGATAAGGCCCCACTCGCGCGCCTCCTCCGCCAACAACATGCGCGCGGTGTAGACCAGCTCTTTGGCGCGCGCCACGCCGAGGCGCTGCACCAGAAAGAAAATCGAACCGCCGTCGGGCACCAGACCTATCTTTTTAAATATTTGGGAAAATTTCGCGGTGTCCGATGCGACGATCAAGTCGCACGCCATCGCAATCGAAAACCCGATACCCACCGCCGCGCCGCGCACCGCCGCGATCACCGGCTTTTCCAGATTGACGATGGCGTTAATCATCGCGTGCCGCGTTTGCATGCGCGCGCGGCCCGCCACCAGATTGATGTTCACCATCGTCGTCACATCGCTGCCGGCGCAAAACGCGCGCCCCGCGCTGGTGACAATGACTGCGCGCACCTTGTCATCGGTTTGAAACCCGGTGAACAACTCCGTAATGCGGTTATACATTTCATCGGTCAGCGCGTTCAGTTTGTCAGGGCGATTCAGCGTGACAACCGCGATGTTATTTTCCAGCTTGTAATCAATAGTCACTTCAGGCACTCCTTGAATTCAAAATCGTATTGACACAGATTTACGCAGATTAGCGCAGATTAAAACGCAACCTCCCAGACACGTCATTCCCGCGCAGGCGG
>VFLF01000850.1 GCA_009885185.1 Nitrosomonadales bacterium
CGAGTGCATCCAGGCTGTCAAAGGTCCGATTGTGGAAGTGTTTGTCGCGCAGTTCGTCCCACAGATGCTCGACCGGATTGAGTTCCGGCGAATACGGCGGCAAACCCAGCAGCCGAATATTGCCTGGGATCGTCATGGATTTGCTTTTATGCCAGCCCGCGCCATCAAGCACCATGACAATATTGTCGTTGGGGTAACGCTTGGCGATTTCCGCGAGGAATATCGCCATGCAGTCGCTATTGACGTGCGGCAGCACCAGGGAGTCGAAGTTGCACTGCGGGATGCTCACTGCGCCATAGGCATAGACAGACTGATGCGTGAGCATCGCCTTGACCGTGGGCCGCATTGGAAACTTAAACCAGCAGTAGCGACATCGACTGATCCGGCCAAAACGCGCCTCGTCCTGGAACATCAGTCGCAGCGGGCGATGTGCAGCCGAAGACGGGAACGACTTCAGCCTTTGCGCCAAATCGCCGGAGAGTTTTTTTAAAGGACTCCTGTCGCAAGGGGTCACCTTTGGGGTGAGCCGTGTCGGGGGCCAGTTTGCGCCAACCATGGCGGGCCAGCACCCGATACAGCGTCGACAGTGCAATCTCTCGCCCGATCGCCTTCTCAAACGCAGGCTTCAGGCTCGGTATGACAACTATGCCGCCACTGCCGGCCTCGGTAAGCACTTGGTCACCCCCTTCAGCCCCGGGCCACGATTGCTCGTGGTCAGGTACAGATGCTTGCCCGATGGATGCACCCATCCTTCTTGCACGAACGACGGCACGCGGATGGAACTGCGCGGCGTAAGGGTAGCGGCCTCGACATCGACGTCGTAATGCGTGACTTCGTCGTCGACTGCGCTGTAGAGCATCACTCTGGCGTTCACGTTGAATCCCTCCCCTAATCATCTTTACGACGACTTTGCCCACGCGACCGAGTCCCAGCGCATCCCCATCAGGCGACCTTGCGGGCCTGAGCGAGCTCGACGGTGGCATCCGCCGGCACGAAGATCGAGATGTCTCGGCCGGCGCTCCTTTAACGATAGCACCCCTCAATTGCCTTCGCGCGGCATCTAGGCATCGATCGCCACCTGGCGCCACTTCACGATTTAATCGCGAACGAACTTGCTCACTTCCGGGGCCGACTTCACCTCCACTGCGACGCCCATGGTAGTCAAGGTTTTCAGCGTCTCCGGGGACCGCATGTAGGCGGCAGTCTCCGTATACAACTTGTCGGATCCCGTTCCGGAATACGTTCTGACGACTACTTGCATGGTGGTATCGCTCCAGTTGTTGATCGATTAATAGTCAACTCGTGGTCAGTATACAGATTCAGGCAAGCTTGAACCACCGGACGTATGTGTTCATGCCCGACGCAGATTGCCGCTATATTCAAGAGGGACGCTTGAGAGGCCGCTTAGAGTCGGGAGTACGCATACGTCCTAATGGAAAGCTGCCATTCGACCTAAATTCTTGAGCAATGGCCGGTGACGGATCTTTAACGGCCGCCAATGTCGCACAGAGGCAACGGCGGCATTGGCCGACAACCGGGCGCAGATGGCAACACCAGAAAATGCCTTTTCAAGTACCGGAAGCAGACACTAAGAGTGGCGTAGATATCTAGACACTGCAATATTCATCCGAAGTTCCGAGCCCGCAGGCTATACCTCCTC
Source organism: Nitrosomonadales bacterium (assembly GCA_009885185.1). The sequence continues at coordinate 1,661 of VFLF01000850.1, forward strand.
GCTCCGATCGGCGATCTCCATGCGAAACTGCCATCCCTCAAACGTCATGAGCATGCGGCCGAACTCTTCCCACGTCACTTCCTGGCCATCGATTTCGAGCAGGGGCACGCGCTCGTCCTCGGTGTCTTCCGAAGAGATTTGCGCACGAACGGTTTTGTCGACGATTTGCAGCCCATACTTGCTTTGTTCAATATGCTTCACCGACAATCTCCGGCGCATGCGTTCGATCAGGCGTCCCAGCAGTGCCATGAGATCGTCTTCCGGGTCTCCGATGATCTCAAACTGATAGCCCGCTGGCGCGCCGTCCCTGAGCTCGAATGCATCCAACGCAACCATCGTTCCCCCCAGCAGCCGCGTGCGGAAGTGGAAGGTGTGTGCCGCGCCGGCACAATCGGCCATCACGATCTGATCGAACCGAATATTCTCAAAGTCATCCAGACCGTATTTGGCCGCCGCCTCGGTGTTAAAGCACAAGGTGCACAGCAGCCGGTAACCGCCCTCGATGGAGCCGAAATTCACCGAATCGTAGCCGGGTGTTGCAACACCGCAGGACACGCAGTGGGACTTGCTGTCGAGATTATCGTTCTTTTGCATAACAGTTCCTGAGCTCTGGTGACAGCGACGGAGCAGATTATGACGGTTTTCCAGGCCTACGCCGCCGCGGAGAAAGTACGTGGATGCGTTGCATTCTTCGCTGGGGCAGGGGTATGCACCGTGGATTCAGGAGTTCGGCCATGCAGCAAATTAATAAAATTTCGCGCAGCACTGCGTGCCATCGGGTTCGGCCGCTGTATTACAGCAAAAGTAAATGAAGTCCCGATGCCTGTGCGCACACGAATGACGTCTGCGCCTGCGCACAGGTTCGGGGTGATTCTTTTCAGTCGATCTTATTGCATCGATTACCAGGCTATCGACCTACGTACACACTGACTATTTGCTCTCTCTCATGACCAAGCTCGCGGCTGATCACCAGGCGCGCCAGATTGTCGGCATACTTTTGTTCTGGTGACAATTCCTTGTATTTCGGACCGCCTGCTGCTGGCGCAGCCCAGCCAGTCAGCTCCAGATAGCGCATTTGCGCATACTGGTGGCGGTGTCCGTGGACCATATGGATGTTCGCTTGTATGCAGTGATACTCAAATCGGCGCAGTTGCCGGACGTAACTGTTGCCTGGTGCTATCAGACTGCCGCTGCCGGCCAACTGTTTGGCTTCATCCAGCGTTTGGCGCTGCGCTTCGTTGCGGATTGGTATCTCACGGGTCCTTCCGCCTTTGGTCCAGGTGTCCTTGAGCACGAGTCGGTCGCCCCGATCCGCCCATGCCGGTCGGATTTTCATGGATTCCCCGCGCCGTAGACCAAATGCCGCCTGCAATTTGAGCGATATCTGCGTATGCTGGTCTGCGATCTTGCCAAGATCGCCCGGTGTCAGTTCCCGCGCCTTACTGACGTTGGTGACGTATACCCTGTTGGCGATACCGTAGTCCGCGTTATTTCTGGCGACCACGTTTTGTTTTGCGATTTTTTGCGACCACCAGCGGATTTCCGACATCCGGTTCTTGATGGTTCCAGTCGCCAGGCCATCGGCTTTCCAGCGTTCGCACAACGCCGCTACGTGTTTTGGCTTCAGGCTGGCGGCTTTCATATCCTTATAGCCCAGCTCGTGCAGCTGGTCTGCTATTCTGGACAGAATTCGCTCACGGTCACGCATTGTGGCAAAGCTGCCATCGCGATTGTGTTTGCACAATTGTTTCAATTCGAAGTTCAGTTCCCGCATGTTGAGTCTCCTATTCGCTGGTGTTTTTTTGGTGAATCGTTGCGCCACTGGTTAATGCATTGGTGTGTGAAACGAGTTGGTTAGTGTTTCTGTCCGTCTCACATGCCGTGGCATGCAGAGCGTTACGAGGGACCCCGGGACACCACTCCCGGTTTGTGTCGTTGTTTTTGCTACTTGCCTGCCCGACACGTGGCATTGGCTCCGATGCAGCTTCTTACGGGAAGTCGCTACATCGGTTGCGCCATTAACCCAAGGCTGTGGGTGCGCGGGTTGCGCGCAGGTCTAACTGACGCCCGTGGAGAACGGGCTGGGGAACGAACCGCATTGCACGGTTGTTATCGATGTGATGCGCCAGAAAGGCTTATCACTGAGGGTCGCTACTAGAAAAACCACGGGTAAGTCATTGACGGCTAACTGATACTCCACGTCGTCACTACCGGTTGGCACCGGGGTA
>VFLF01000494.1 GCA_009885185.1 Nitrosomonadales bacterium
TAAAAAGAGCGGCATACGGGTGGAATAGCGGGGCAAGTGGGGATTGATGTAATGTGTGCGTGAACGGAGGAGATGCCGCCATGACAACCAACATTGCGAACCCGGTGTTCCCAGTAATGCCTGCTGTGCGATGGTTACTGGTGTTACTCAGCGTCGTCGTCACGATCGACGTACATGCGCAGGCATGGAAGCCGGACAAGCCCGTCGAGATCATCGCCACCAATGCGCCCGGCGGCGGCGCCGACCGCATCATCCGCATCATGTTGAACGTGATGCAGGAGCGTAAGGATTTCACCGTGCCGGTGTCGATCAACAACAAACCGGGTGGCGGCAGCGCGGTAGCGTATGCGTATCTGAATCAGCACGCGGGTGACGGGCACTACGTGGTGCTCGGCTCCAAGGCGCTGCTCACCAACCACATCAGCGGGCGCGGGCCGAGTTACACCGAGATGACGCCGGTGGCGCATCTGTTCGGCGAATATGTGTGTGTCACGGTGCTGCCGGGCTCGCCGCTGAAAAGCGGGCGCGATCTGGTGGAGCGCATCGTAAAAAATCCCGCGGCGCTGAGTTTCGGCATCGCCACCAGCCTTGGCGGCCCGAACCATCAGGGCGTGGTGGCGGCGTTGAAGGCAGGCGGCACGGACGTGAAAGCGCTGCGCAACGTGATTTTTCAATCGGGGGGTGCTGCGAGCACGGCGATGCTCGGCGGACACATCGATGTGGTGCCGATCACGGCGGCGTTCGGTGCGTCCCTGCTGAAAAACGGACAGGTGCGCATCCTCGCGGTGGGCGCGCCCAAACGCCTCGGCGGCATACTGGCCGACATCCCCACGTGGCGCGAGCAGGGCTACGATGCCGTGGTGTCAAACTGGCGCACGATAGTCGGCCCCAAGGGCATGACGCCGGCGCAGGTCGCATTTTGGGAAGAGGCGCTCAGGCGCTTCACCGAATCGGCCGAATGGAAAAAAGAAGTCGAAGCCAACTTCTGGATCAGCGAATTCATGAATCGCGCCGAGACGATGAAATTTCTGGAGCGCGATCAAGCGGCGCTCAGAATATTCCTCACGGATTTAGGGCTCGCGCGGTGAGTGTCGCGTCTATTGCGGTTTGATTCCCGCCTGCTTCGCGATTCTTCCGAAACGCTCCACTGAATCGGCAATCACTTTGGCCAATTGTTCGGGGCTGCTGGGCGCCGGTTCCGATCCGGCCTTGAGGATGCGCTCGCGCACATCGGGCAGGGCAAGCGCGCGCGTGATCGCCTGGTTCAAGGTGTCCACGATATCGCGGCGCATGCCCGCCGGGCCCACGATACTGCGCCAGGTGGTGAGATCGTAGCCGGGCAGCGCGGCCTCGGCCATGGTCGGCACGTCGGGCAGCATGGCGGAGCGCGCGGCGCCGGTGACGGCCAGCACGCGCAGCCTGTTGCGATAGGAAATCGCGTTGACCGAGGGCGCAAAATAGGAATCCACTTGGCCGGCGATCAAATCGACGATCGCGGCGGGGCCGCTCTTGTAGGGCACGTCCGCGGTTTCAATGCGCGCCATGGTACGCAGCAGCACGCTGCACCAAAAAGGCATTTGGCCGCCGCCGAGATTGGCGGTGGTGACTTTGCCGGGGCTTGCGCGCGCAAGCGCGATGAACTCTTTGACGTTGCGCGCCGGCAGCGACGGATGCACCAGCAGCGCGAAGGGCGAGCTCTCCAGCAGCGACACCGGCGTGAAGTCGCGCGACACGTCGTAGTTGACGTTGGCGTTGACAAAACGCACGCCGGTCATCGAGCTGCCGCCGAGCATCAGCGTGTAGCCGTCCGCGGGTGA
>VFLF01000187.1 GCA_009885185.1 Nitrosomonadales bacterium
GCCGAGGCCAACGGCTTTAGCGTGGTGCGCGAGTTCTGCGGCCACGGCATCGGCAAGAAATTCCACGAGGAGCCGCAGGTAGTGCATTACGGGCGACCCGGTACCGGTGTGCCGCTGTCAGCCGGCATGATCTTCACCATCGAACCGATGATTAACGCCGGCAAGGCCGACATCAAGGGGTTGCCCGACGGCTGGACAATCGTAACCAAGGATCATAGCCTATCCGCTCAATGGGAGCACACTATTCTGGTCACCCCGACAGGCGTTGAAGTGCTGACCGTGTCGCCCGCCATGCCGCCCGAACCGGCGGTCGGATAAAGCCATGTCCAGCGTAGCGGCCGAGATCGAGGCGCGGGATGCTCCCCCGCCCGTGGACGTCTGGCGCAAAATACTGGTGGAAGGCCGCGCGGCATTGCGCGCTGGATTCGAGGAGAAACCTTCCGCGCCCGACATGCTGCGTAAGCACTGCGCGCTGGTGGATGAATTATTGCGTGAGGTATGGCAGGCGCACCATGTGCCCGACGGACTGGCGCTGGTGGCGGTCGGCGGTTATGGGCGCAGCCAGCTTTTTCCTCATTCCGATATCGATCTGCTGATCCTGCTGGATCAGCCCGCCGGCGAAGCCTTGCAGGAAACTCTGCAGCGGCTGGTCGGCGTATGGTGGGACATCGGTCTTGAAACCGGCCACAGCGTGCGCACCGTCGGCGAGTGCGTGGACATCTCGCGCAAGGACATCACCGTACAAACCAATCTGCTGGAACCGCGGCTGCTTGTCGGCAATCGCAAGCTCTACCGGCAGTTTGTCAGCGATACGCTGGCCGAGATCGAACCGCTTGCATTCGCGCAGGCGAAGCGGCTGGAGCAGCAACAGCGCCACGCGCGCTATGAAGAAACGAATCTCGAACCCAACGTCAAGGAACGCGCGGGCGGCCTGCGCGACCTCCACCATATCCTGTGGATAGCGCGTGCCTCGGGGTTCGGCAAGACCTGGCGCGATCTGGTGCGGCGCGGGATCATTACCGCCACCGAGTCGCGCGATATCCAGCGCCACGAACGGTTTTTGCACACTCTGCGCATACGCCTGCATTACCTGGCAGGACGCCGCGAAGACCGGCTCATCTTCGACTTGCAGTCCGCGCTAGCCAAACAGTTCGGTCTGACCAATCGCGCGCATCGCCTCGCCAGCGAGCAATTGATGCAACGGTATTACCGCACCGCCAAGGCCACGTCGCAAATCGACAATATCGTCAGAGAAAATCTACGCTCGCGCCTCACCGGCGCGCGCAACGTCAAACTGCAGCCGCTGAACGAACATTTCGGCGTACGCAACGAAGTGCTCGCCATACGCCACGATGAGGTATACGAAAAACATCCCGCGGCCATACTGGGAACCTTCCTGCTGCTGCAACAACATCCGGAAATAAAAGGCATCGGCGCCAATACCTTGCGCGCCCTGTGGCGCGCACGCAAATCCATGGGGTTGGATTACCGGCGCAACCCCGCTCACCGCGAACAGTTTCTGAGCATCCTGCGCAGTCCGGACCGCGTGATTCGCGAACTGCGGCGCATGAACCAGCTTGGCATCCTCGGCAGCTACCTGCCCGCATTCGGCAAGATTGTCGGCCAAATGCAGCATGACCTGTATCACGTGTATACGGTGGACGAACACATCCTGCGCGTGATTCGCAATCTGCGCCGTTTCGCGGTGCCCGAACTCGCACACGAATTCCCGTTGTGCAGCCGGCTGCTGTCCGAATTCGACAAGCCGGAAGTGATTTATCTCGCGGGACTGTTTCACGACATTGCCAAGGGACGCGGCGGCGACCATTCGACGCTCGGCAAGGTCGACGCGACGAAGTTTTGCCAGGCGCATGGCCTTTCGGCCGAGGATTGTTCACTCGTCGTATGGCTGGTCGAGCAGCATCTGATGATGTCGAGTACCGCGCAAAAGCAGGATTTGTCCGATCCCGACGTGATACAGGCATTCGCGGCGAAGGTGCTTACCCCGCGCCGACTGACCGCGCTTTACCTGCTCACGGTCGCGGACATACGTGGGACGAGTCCGAAAGTCTGGAATGCGTGGAAAGGCAAGTTGCTGGAAGACCTGTTCCTCATGACACAGCGCTTGCTGGCGGGCGACGCACCGACGACAGAAAACAACCAGCGCACGCGGCAGAACGAAGCGCGGACCAACTTGCGACTTTACGCCATCGACGATGCCGCCATCGACGCATTCTGGAGCAAACTCGACACGGCCTATTTTTTGCGCCACGACCCGCAGGAAATCGCCTGGCACACGCGCACGCTGTATTACCGTGCACTATCGCCGGCGCCTGTGATCAAGGCGCGACCTTCGCGCGCGGGCGAGGGGTTGCAGGTGATGGTGTACGTGGCCGACCAGCCGGAGCTGTTCGCGCGCATCTGCGGATTTTTCGAAAGCATACGCTACACCATTCACGAGGCACGCATCTACACCGCGCCTCACGGCTACGCGCTCGACACCTTTCAGGTGCAGGATCCGGACAACAACCGCGTCGATTACCGCGACCTCACCGCCTACATCGAACATGAACTGGGACAACGGCTACAGCAGAAATCTCCGTTGCCGCCGCTCACCCAGCCGCGCCTGTCACGGCAATTGCGGCACTTCCCGATTTCGCCTGAAGTGAATATTCACAAAGACGATCGCGGGGTGTACCAAGTGCTGTCGATCATTGCCGGCGATCGTCCCGGTCTGCTGTCGCGCATCGCGCGCATTTTCCTTGCCTACGGCATCAATCTGCACACCGCCAAGGTCAATACGCTCGGCGCGCGCGCGGAAGATACGTTTCTGATAACTGGCGAAGCGCTCAACGACCCGAAACAGGTCGTGCGCATGGAAAACGATCTGATTGAAACGCTGAAGATTTGATCGCCGGCGCGACCTGCCAACGTCAGTCGTCGGCGATATCTTCGTCGGGAAACAGTTCCGCGGTAAAACCGAAATCGCGCAGGTCGCGAATGCGCATGGGATAAAGTATCCCCGCCAGGTGATCGCATTCATGCTGTACCACGCGCGCATGAAAATCCGTTACCGTACGATCGATCTTCTTGCCCTTTTCGTCAAACCCCTGGTAGCGCAGTTTTTTATGACGGGGCACCAAGCCTCGCATGCCCGGCACGGACAGGCAGCCTTCCCATCCGTCTTCCATCTTATCGCCCATCGGGGTCAGCTTCGGGTTGACCAGGATAGTAAACGGCACAGTCTCGGCGTCGGGGTATCGCGGATTTTCCTCGATGCCGAATATCACCACTTGCAGATTCACACCGATTTGCGGCGCGGCCAGCCCCGCGCCATTGAGCGATGTCATGGTCTCGCGCATGTCGGTGATTAATGCGTCGAGCTCGCGAGTGCGGAATTTTTTCACTTCTCGCGACAGCTCCAGCAAACGTGGATCGCCCATGCGTAACACCGGCCTAATCGCCATCAGCAGCCACCTCTTGTAATATTTTTATCACTCGAGCCATCAGTTCAAGGCCGAGTTTTTCTGCTTGCGGCAGGTCGATGGCTTGCGCGCTCGCGCCGGTGCCCGCCGCGGCATTCACCACCACCGCCAGTGTGGCGTAACAAAGATCGAGTTCCCGAGCGAGCGCGGCTTCGGGCATGCCGGTCATCCCCACCATGTTGGCGCCGTCACGTGCGAGACGCGCGATTTCGGCGGCGGTCTCCAGACGAGGACCTTGTGTCGCCGCATAAACGCCGCCGGAATGCACGTGCTCGCCCGCGCGTTGCGCTGCGCGCGTGAGTCTGGCGCGCAGCGCTTCGCAATAGGGTTGGGTGAAATCAATGTGTTTCACCTCGGCGCCATCGCCATCGGAATAGGTGGACGCCCGCCCCCACGTGTAATCCAGGATTTGATCCGGCAGCGTCAGCGTACCCGCACCAAAACCCGGGCCGATGCCGCCGACGGTGGCAATCGCCACAATATTCTTGACACCCTGTTCGCGCAACGCCCACAGATTTGCGCGATAGTTGATTCGATGCGGCGGCCAGCGATGATTTTCACCGTGACGTGCCAGAAACACCACGTCGCGTTGCTTGAGCCGACCGAACACCAGCGGCGCCGACGGGTCGCCGTAGGGCGTGGTCATCGGCACCTGCCGTGCCGATTCCAGCGCGGAGAGCCGGTCCAGTCCGCTACCCCCGATAATCGCCAGCATGGCTTATTCCTTCAGGGCGTACACGGACGGCAGGTTACGCCAGTAGCCGTGTACGTCCATGCCAAAACCGAACACGTAACGATTCGGCAACGTCACGCCAACGAAATCCGCCGCCAGCGGCCTGGACTTGCCGGTTTGCTTGTCAGCGAACACTGCGATCAAGACCTTGCGCGCTTTCATGGCCAGCAGTTTATCGCGTATCGCTTGCAGTGTAATGCCCTCATCGAGTATGTCGTCTACCACCAGCACGGTGCGTCCGGCAATGTCAGAAACAGGCAACGCGCGAAAATGAATTTCTCCGCCTTGTGTCGCAACGCCATAACGCGAGGCGTCGATGCTATCGACCTCCAGCGGAAATGTCAGTTGCGGCAGCAACTGGCCGGCGAACACCATCGCGCCGCGCATCACCACCAGCACCAACGGATTGGTATCGGCAAGCGCCGCGGAAATCTCGCAGGCGACACGTGACACCGCCGCATTGACCTGCGCGATCGAGCAAACCAAGTCCGCCGTGTCGAGAATCTCGGTGGCGCGCCGCGAAGAGATCGTCATTAAGAAGAATAAAAAAAAATACTTATATTATTCCGTCGAAGGCTCGCTTGGCAACGTTAGCAACGCCAGCAACCCCGGTTCATCCAGCACGGCAACGCCCAATTCATGCGCCTTGACGAGCTTGCTGCCGGCGTCCTCGCCCGCCACCACGTAGTGCGTTTTTTTCGACACACTGCCGGACACCTTGCCGCCTTTGGCTTCGATGCGTGCCTTGGCTTCATCGCGCGTCAGCGTGGGCAACGCGCCGGTCAGCACAATGGTTTTTCCGGCGACGCCGGGCGCGGGCTTTTCCGGTTCCGCGATGGGCGCGAAGCGGATGCCGGCCTTCACCAGATCGGCGATCACTTCCCGGTTATGCTGTTCCGCAAAAAAGGCGGCGACGCTTTGCGCCACCACGGGCCCCACATCGGACACCTGTTGTAACTGCGTTTCGTCCGCTGCCATCAATGCATTCATACCGCGAAAATGCGCAGCGAGATCGCGCGCCGTGCTTTCGCCCACGTTGCGTATGCCGAGGCCGTAAATAAAGCGCGCGAGCGTGGTGTGCCTGCACTGGTCAATGGAGTGCACCAGATTCGCGGCGGCCTTGTCGCCCATGCGCTCCAGTGCCGCCAGCGCGGGAACCTCCAAGCGGAACAGATCGGCTGGCGTATTCACAATGCCATTATCGACCAATTGTTCGACAATTTTCTCACCGAGACCATCGATATCCAGCGCGCGGCGCGACGCGAAATGCAGCAACGCCTGTTTGCGTTGCGCTGGGCAATACAACCCTGCCGTGCAGCGCGCCACCGCCTCGTCTTCCTCGCGGCGTATCGCCGAGCCGCACGAGGGGCAAACCGCCGGCATGTCAAAAGCACGCGCACCGGCGGGCCGGCGTTCGGCCAGCACGCGCACCACTTCGGGGATCACGTCGCCGGCGCGGCGCACCACCACCGTGTCGCCGATATGGATGTCCTTGCGCCGCACTTCATCCTCGTTGTGCAGGGTGGCATTGGTCACGGTAACGCCGCCCACGAACACCGGTTTCAATCGCGCCACCGGCGTTATCGCGCCGGTACGGCCGACCTGCACTTCGATATCGATGACTTCGGTCAGCTCTTCCTGCGCGGGGTACTTGTGCGCCACCGCCCAGCGCGGCTCGCGGCTGCGGAAGCCCAGTTGCCGCTGTAACGCAAGGCTGTTGACCTTGTACACCACCCCGTCGATGTCAAACGGCAGAGCATTACGCGTCTCGCCGATGCGCC
>VFLF01000579.1 GCA_009885185.1 Nitrosomonadales bacterium
CGCGCGCCGCCTGCCGCTGTAAACCCACGCTGTAATCCTCCCCTGTAATTCGCTTTGCCGGGCTTGTATTTCCCCGGAAGCGTAGCCACGCCTGTTGTATGGCATCAATTTGCAAATGAGAATGATTCTTGTTATACTTTTACCTCTAACCCTGATAAATAGGTAAGTAAATGTTTTTAAAAGAAATAGTATCATCCTTGCTTGTTTTGGCTCTGCACCTCTCGTCCACTGCACAGGCGCAGAGCAACATCCTCAACCTCTATTCCTCGCGCCATTACCAGACCGACGAGGCCCTTTACGCCAATTTCTCCAAGCAAACCGGCATCAAACTCAACCGCATTGAAGCTGGCGAAGATCCGCTGATCGAGCGCCTGCGTAACGAAGCCGCCGCCAGTCCCGCCGACGTGCTGATCACCACCGACGCCGGGCGGCTGTGGCGCGCGGAACAACTCGGCCTGTTTCAGCCGGTCGAATCGAAACTGCTGCAATCGCGTCTGCCCGCGCACCTGCGCGCCGCCAACCATCAGTGGTTCGGATTTTCAACGCGCGCGCGCGTCATCGTGTACAACAAGGCGATGGTCAACGGCGCCGACGTGCAAAACTACGAAGACCTCGCCAATCCCAAGCTCAAGGGCAAAATCTGCTCACGTTCGGGCGGCCATGTGTACAACCTGTCGCTGATGAGTGCGCTGATCGAACACTGGGGCGAGGCCAAGGCTGAAGGGTGGGCGCGGGCGGTGGTGGCGAATTTCGCGCGCGCCCCCAAGGGCGGCGATACCGATCAGATCAAGGGTGTGGCCACCGGAGAATGCGCGGTAGCGCTGGTCAACACCTACTACTACGTGCGCCTCGCCGCGTCGGACAAACCCGACGAACGAAAGCTGATGGAAAAAATCGCACTGGCGTGGCCGAATCAGAAAAGTTTCGGCACGCACGTCAATGTATCCGGCGCGGGTGTGCTGAAACACGCGCCGCACAAACAAGCGGCCGTCGGCTTTCTTGAGTATCTCGCCAGCGCCACCGCGCAAACCTACTTCGCCAGCGGCAACAACGAATGGCCGGCGGTAACGGGCGCGAAGCTTGAGAATCGCGCGCTCGAAGCCCTCGGTCAATTCAAGGCCGACACGCTTAACGTCAGCGTGCTGGGCAAAAATCAGCCGCTGGCGCAGAAGATTTTTGATCGGGCCGGGTTCAAGTAACGTTACCGTACGGCACGGCGCGTGACCTCCAGAGTCACATGCAACGCGCGCACCATGTGCACCAGCGGTAGCACAGACAACGCGGGCACATGAACAAAGCCCGCGCGCAAAGGCCGTTGTTGCAACGCAGCCTGATGCATCAGCGCATAAAACACATGGTTGCACACAAACGTGCCCGCGCTCAACGACAGCTCGCAGGGAATTTTGTCGGCATGGAGCCGCGCCGCGATTTTACGCAACGGCAAGGTGGAGAAATATGCCGCCGGCCCACCGCGCACCACCGGTTTGTCCTTAGGCATCGCGCCGTCGTTATCGGGCACGCGCGCGTCATCGAGATTCACCGCCACTCTTTCAATGCTGATTCCGGCGCGATCCGCCGCGAGCCCCACGCACAGCACGATGTCCGGCTGCTCGCGCTTGATCAACGCATTCAGCCTCGGCACGGCGCGCTTGAACGAGGTGGGCAATTGCGCGGTGACGATCTCCATTGTGCCGATACGCGCCGGCAACCGGCTCACCGCATCGTACGACGGATTGCTCGCATCGCCGCCGAAAGCATCAAATCCCGTGACCACGGCTTTCATTTATAAGTTTTTGTTTTTATTTATTATTTTTAGATATACGTTGCGGCTCCAGCATCATCCGCGACAACACAAACAGCGGAATCAAGCCCACCGCCACGATTGTCAGCGCAGCCGTCGAGGCCTCTGCTAGGCGCTCGTCCGACGCCAGCGTGTACGCCTGCACCGCCAGCGTATCGAAGTTGAACGGGCGCATCACGAAAGTGGCCGGCAGCTCTTTCATCACATCCACGAACACCAGCAGCCCCGCCGTCAACGCACTGCGCCACAACAGCGGCGCATGCACCCGCGCCAGTGTCGCCGTCGGCCCTAGCCCCAGCGAGCGCGCGGCGCTGTCCATGTTGGGCGTGATTCTTGCCAAGCCCGCATCTACTGTTTGCAGCGCCACCGCAAAGAACCGCACCAGGTACGCATACACCAACGCGGCGATGCCGCCGGTCAGCAACAGGCCGGGATTGGCATAACCGAACGACACCATCATCGCGCCCAGCGCATGATCCAGTCGCGTGATCGGAATCAACACCCCCACTGCGATCACCGCGCCGGGCACCGCATAGCCCAAGCCTGCGATGCGGTTCGCGGCGCGCACCACCACGCTAGAGGCGCGCGCGGCATAACCCACCGCCAACGCCAGCGTCACCGCGAGCAGCGCCGTCAGCGATGCCAGCGTGACGGTGTTAAACGTGAGATTAACATACCGCGCGCCGAACTGCGCATCGCCCGACGTGAGCGCCATATACAGCATTACGCCCGCCGGCAGCAAAAACCCGAACACCACCGGCACCGCACAAAACACAAACGCTAGCGGCACCCAGCCGCCGCGCAATTGATACACATTACGCAACTGTTTCTTCTGCGAGCTGCTGGAAAAACTCGCGCGTGCGCGCGTCACGCGCTCGATCAGCAAAATCAGAAACACAAACCCCAGCAGCGCCGCAGACAATTGCGCGGCAGCCGTGTGATCGCCCAGCGAAAACCACGCGCGGTAAATGCCGGTGGTAAACGTCTGCACGCCGAAATACGATACCGTGCCGAAGTCCGCCAGTGTTTCCATTAGCGCCAGCGCCGCGCCCGCGACAATGCCGGGGCGTGCCAGCGGCAGCGCCACATGCAAAAACGTGCCCCACGGGCTGTAGCCCGACACGCGCGCCATCTCGAGCATGCTATCGGACTGCTCCAAAAACGCCGCGCGCGCGAGCAAATACACATACGGATACAGCACCAACGAAAACATCAACACCGCGCCGCCAAGTGAACGCACATCGGGAAACCAGTATTGCCCCGCGCTCCATC
>VFLF01000697.1 GCA_009885185.1 Nitrosomonadales bacterium
CGTGGGCCTGTTCGGCACGGTGTGGGGGATCATGCATGCCTTCCGCAGTCTCGCGAACGTGCAGCAGGCGACGCTGGCGCAGGTGGCGCCGGGGATCGCCGAAGCGCTGATCGCCACCGCGATCGGCCTGTTCGCGGCGATCCCCGCGGTGGTGGCCTACAACCGCTTTGCAGGCGACGTGAATCGGCTGGCGATACGCTACGACTCGTTCATGGAAGAGTTTTCCAACATCCTGCAACGGCAGGCGAACTGACATGCTGGACAAACGCACCGGCCACCGTCTGATGAACCAGATCAACGTCGTGCCGTATATCGACGTGATGCTGGTGCTGCTGGTGATATTCATGGTGACCGCACCCTTGGTGAATCCGGGGCAGATCGAGTTGCCGCAGGTGGGGAAAACCGCAGCGCCCCCGATGCAGCCGCTGGAGGTGTCGATCCGCAGCGATAAATCGATCTGGCTGCGCGACCGTTCGCAAGGCTCCAACGAACACAAGGTCACGCGCGGCGATCTGGTGAAGGCGATCCGCGAAAAACAAAAAGCCAATCCCGAACAGGCGGTGGTGATCGCGGCGGATAAAGACGTGCGCTACGAAGCGGTGCTCGAAGTGATGGACATGCTGCAACAGCATCAGGTCAAAAAAGTCGGCTTGCTAGCCAAGCCGCGCGGGGGCTAGGTTAAACGACGATGGGTGCAGCCATGAACCGCGTACCGGGCATGCACGGCGACAAAACCAAGGCGCGCGCGCTGGCGCTGGCGATGCACGCGGCGTTTGTGGTGCTGCTGATTTTTGGCGTGTCGTGGCAGCGCAAGCCCGAAGCGCCGGTGGTAGCGGATCTGTGGAGCAGCTTGCCGCCGATGGCGCAGCCGAAGCCGGAGGTGACACCACAAGCCGAAACCGAGCCGCCACCCAAGCCCGCGCCGCGCGCCGAACCCCCGCCGCCTCCCGTACCGAAGGTCGAGCCGGCGCCGGCGCCCAAGCCCGACATCGCGCAGAAGAAAATCGAAAAAGAAAAAAAGGCCGCGCCAAAAGTTGAGCCCAAGGCGGAGCCCAAGCCGGAACCCAAGCCGGAACCGAAAAAGAAAGAAGACGACAAAGCCGCGCGCCTGAAAAAAGAAGCGGAACTCAAAAAACAGAACGAAGAGCGCGAAGTAGAACTGAAAAAGTTTCTCGCGGAAAAAGAAGCCAACAACAAGGCCGCGGCGCAGGCGGCCGAGCAAGGCAAGCTTATTTCCGAATACATGGAGCGTATCCGCAGCAAGGTGCGGCAGAACATCGTGGAGCCGCCGGGCATGCAGGGCAACCCGACGGCGGAGTTTGATGTGGTGGTGATTCCCGGCGGCGAGGTGTTGAGCGTGCGCCTCGTGCGCAGCAGCGGTGTGCCTGCGTACGATGCCGCCGCCGAACGCGCGATCATGAAATCAGCGCCCTTGCCGCTGCCGCCGAACCCGGAACTTTTCTCGCGCTTTCGTGACCTACGTCTGAGCGTGCGGCCTAAGCAATAAACAGATCAATAATAACGGATTTAATATAACACTATGTTTTTAAACAATATTTGTAGGTTTGTGCGGTGCTTGATGGTTGCCGTGCTGATGCTGTCCGCTGCCGCCAACGCGGCCATGACCATCGATATCGTCGGCAGCGGCGCCAATCAAATTCCTGTCGCCGTATTGCAGTTTCGCGACGAAAGCGGCCTTAAGCAGCAACTCACGCCGGTGATTGCCGCTGATCTGGCTCGCAGTGGCTTGTTCAAAATGGTCGATGCCACCGGCGTCAAGCCGCAGCACGAGGCGGGCGACATCGATTACGCGCAATGGCGCGCGCGCAGCGCCGACGCGGTGGTGATCGGCAGCGTATCGCCGCTGGCGGATGGCCGTTACGAAGTGCGTTTTCGTCTGATGGATGCGGCGCGGCAAACGCAGCTCGCGGGCTTTTCGTATAGCGCCAGCGCGTCGCAACTCAGATTGACCGCGCACAAGATCGCCGATGTGATTTATGAAAAACTCATCGGTGAAAAAGGCGCGTTTGCCACGCGCATTGCCTACGTGGTGCGGCTGCCGGGCAAGCGCTTCTCCTTGAACGTTGCCGATGCTGACGGTTTTGCGCCGCAGACGATTTTGTCGTCGAACGAGCCGATTATTTCGCCGACGTGGTCGCCCGACGGCACGCGGCTGGCGTATGTGTCGTTCGAGCAGCGCAAACCCGTGGTGTATGTGCAGTCGATCATCACCGGCGCGCGGCAGCCGGTGGCCAATTTCTTCGGCAGCAACAGCGCGCCGGCATGGTCGCCCGACGGGCGGCGACTGGCGGTGGTGCTGTCCAAGGATGGTGGTTCGCAGATGAATATCATCAATGCCGACGGCAGCGGCCAGCCGCAGCGCATCGCTTCCAGCAACTCCATCGACACCGAGCCGAATTTCTCGCCGGACGGCAGCGCGATTATCTTTACCTCCGATCGCGGCGGCAGTCCGCAGATTTATCGCATTCCCGTTTCGGGTGGCCAGCCGCAGCGCCTGACGTTTGAAGGCACCTACAACGTGTCGCCGCGGCACAGTCCCGACGGCAAGAGCTTCACCTTCATCCAGCGCAACGGCGGGCGCTTCAATGTGGCGGTGCAGGATTTCGCCACGCGCCAGGTGCAGGTATTGACCGAGGGCGGTGTCGATGAATCGCCGAGTTATGCCCCCAACGGACGCATGATTCTCTATGCCAGCGAGATCAGGGGCCGTGGTATATTGGCTGCGGTTTCCAGCGATGGCCGTGTGAAGCAACGATTTACCGAAGATGGCGGCGATGTGCGGGAACCCGCGTGGGGTCCGATTGTCAGTCAATAGTGTGCCCGTGTGAATTGATAAAAGGAGTGAGACCATGCTGAAATTTGCTTCCGGATTGGCTGTAGTGATGACCACCGTTTTGATGGCTGCGTGCAGCAGCACGCCCACCACTGAGCAGAAGGGCGCGACGGTTGAAGACCGAACGCTGGGTACTACGGGAGCCAAACCGCCGCCGCAGGTGGTCGACCGGGCACCCGTGGTGGCGGCTGCACCGCCTTCCGTGCAGACCGGCACCGCCCTCGATGCCGATCTGAAAAACCCGAACAGCATTCTCTCCAAGCGTACGGTCTTTTTTGATTACGACAGCAACCTGGTAAAAGAGGAGTTTCGTCCCATGGTTGCCGCACATGCGCGTTACCTTACGCAGAACAAAAACGCGAAAATGATCATTCAGGGCAATACCGACGAGCGCGGCAGTCGCGAATACAACCTCGCGCTGGGCCAGCGCCGCGCCGATGCCGTGAAGCAGATGATGACCGTGCTGGGCGCCGACGGCCCGCGGGTTGAGACCGTGAGCTTCGGCGAAGAAAAACCGCGTGGACAGGGCTCCACCGAAACGGCGTACGCCGAAAACCGGCGCGCGGATATTGTTTATCAGGGCGAATAGACCGTGAAGGGCGGTATTCTCGCGGCGCTGGCCGTGTCGGGCGCTCTTTTTGCGTTTGTTCCGGTGCATGCCGCATTGTTCGGCGACGACGTGGCACGCAAGCAGGTTGCAGAACAGGCCCGGCGCGTTGACGACCTTAGAGCGCAGTCCGATGCCATCTCCGGCCGCCTCGGCAAGATCGAAGAGGCGCTGCGCGCGCAACCCGCGCTGGAGCTGGTAAACCAGATCGAGCTGCTCAGGCGCGAGATCCAGACCTTGCGCGGACAAATCGAAGTGGTGAGCAACGGTGTTGAAAACAACGCCAAGCGCCAGCGCGACATGTATGTCGATCTCGATACCCGCATGCGGCGCATTGAGCAGGGCGGCAGTGCGCCCGCGGGCGCAGCGCCTTCCGACACCGGTGCGACGGGCGCAGCGGGCGCCACGGGGGGGGCGGTTGCCGCGGCCACCTCAGCGGATGAAACGCGAGTGTATGAAGCCGCACAACAGCAGCGGC
>VFLF01000239.1 GCA_009885185.1 Nitrosomonadales bacterium
AGCGCGCCCTGCGCGTTGCCGATCATGCAGCCGCCGATGCCGTAGCCGCCGAACCCGGATAGCGGTATCCGATAGATGGGATTGGTATGCACTTTCAAGCCGGCAAACTCATGGCCCGGCAACGCCACCGCCATCGAGCACACGCGATGCGCGGGCACGAACACCTTGTCGCAGCGCACCGAGCGGCTGCCGGTGCCGCGCATGCCGAGTGTTTGCCAGTCGTCGATGATTTCATAATCGGCGCGCGGTACCATGTTCATCACCCAATCCACTGGTTTGTCGCCGTCGTACACCACGCACGCCAGCATGTTCCACTGGCTCACATCCACACCCGACGAAAACGCCCACTTGCCGGACAACTCCAGCCCGCCATCGACACGCCGCCCGCGCCCCTGAAAATACGCAATGCCCGACGCAATACCCATGTCGGGGTCGGCGCCCCAGATTTCTTCCTGGCACTGCATTGGCCACAGAGAGAGCAGCCGATGATGCCCGCCCAGATTGGTGAACGTCCAGGCCGCCGAGGCGTCGCCCTGCGCCAGCGTGTCGTTCAGATCCACCATCGACACATACGGCAGCTCCATGCCACCCCAGTATTTAGGCTGCATGTAGCGGAACAAACCGTTTTCGTGAAACGCCGCCAGCACGTCATCGGTCATGTGCGTGGCGGCCTCTTGGGCTGCGGCGCGCTCTTTCAAAAACGGAATCATCGCTTTGGCGCGGCGCATCGCCTCGTCGTAATCGACATCGGCGAACGATTTGCCGACGCAGCGCGGCGCAGATTTTGCGGCACTTTGGGTATCAGGCATTTTGGTTGGCAATGTAATTAATCTCACCGGAAAACGGCATGTTACCTTTATTACGATCCCGGCAAAAATGACGGCGCGAATGACCGGGCGGCTAAATCGAATCCCGGCGCATCACAGGGTCCACGGTGACGGCGACCGCCAGCGTCTGCGATGCTGTGCCGAGCACCACGCCGCGCAGCGGCGTGACATCCGAAAACTCCCTGCCCCAGCCGAGCGTGATGAATTCAATGTCCGCAACCTTGCCGTTGGTGGGATCGAACGCAAGCCAGCCGATGCCCGGACAATGCACTTCGACCCACGCGTGAGAGGCATCGGCGCCCGCAAGGCGCTGCTTGCCCGGCGGCACGCGATTCACGATGTAACCGCTGACGTAACGTGCGGCAAGTCCGAGCGATCGTAAACAACTGATCATTAAATGCGCGAAGTCCTGGCACACGCCGCGGCGTTTCGCGAGTACTTCCGTAACCTCTGTCGTGACGGTCGTGGCCTTGGGATCATAGACAAATTCGTTGCGGATGCGCAGTGTCAGATCGAGTAAAGCGGCGGGCAGCGGGCGGTCAGCGGGAAAACTGCCACGTGCATATTCGGCGGCTTCAGGCAGCAACGGCACCATTGGCGAGGCGAGCCGGAACTGCACGATATCAAATTCGTCGTCGGCCCCCCATTTTCCCGGCGTGGCGACCGCGTTTTCCCATGCCGGCCCCGCGGCGGCTTCGGGCGCATGACTATGCACTTCAAGCACCGATTCCGCGCGCACGGTGAGTTCCTTGTGCGGCGTGTCCACTGCAAAGCGCACCACGCCATTGCCGAAATAGTCACGGCCTTCCGACTGTTCGCTGGGCGCCGGATCGATCACGAGATGATGTGCGCGCAGCATCTGCCACGGCGTCGCGCGCGGCTTTAGATGTGCGAGCTGGCGTGCGCCCGACACCGCATCCGAATACTTATAGCGCGTTTCGTGAACGACGCGATAGGTGATCGAATCAGCCATATTCGCTTAAACCCCGAGCATCGTACGAGAGAAGGTATGGGCGTGATTAAAGAACCGTTGCGTGAGGCGGTCACTGAGGGTAAATGCCGCGCTTCGCAGCGAGTCTATCGTTTCGCGCAAGTGCGCGTTGTCAGGCTGCAAATCGCGCGCCGGGTCAAGCCCTTCAAGGTTCTTCACCGCGGAACCGAATAGTTCGCTACCACACGCGCCATAGGTAAGTTCGAGCTTCAACAACGCGGAATGAATGCCTGCAGCCTGAAACATCACCGAACGCGGGTTCGCACTATCGAGAACGAGCAGATCGAGCACCGGCAGCCATTCTGGCCGCGCAATGTAACGCGAACGATAGGTCACCGAAGAATCGGCGAGCAACAGCAACCAGGTGAGGCCGCTATACGCGCAATGCTCAAAGGCTGTTTGCAACGCCAGGCACTGGAACGCCAGCCGCTCCACGCGTCGGCCGATCGATAAAAAGCGCCACCCGTCATCACGCGTCATGCCATCGAGCGCAAAGCCGGACAACGTCATCATGCTGGTGATCGTGCGGTTAAGCCAACCCTGCGCCTCCGACAGCGAAACGGTTCTGTTTATCACGGGGTCCCGGATCAGGGTGTTAATCGTGCGCAGATTATCGATCGACATGCGGTCACGCAGGTTGAACGCGACGCGCTCAAGCGCGCGCAGGTTCGCGGGCAACCCGTACTCGTTCTCATCGCCCGTGGCGGCGGCAAGCAGCATCGTATCCGGGTCGTCGTCTTCCTTCAGTATGCCGAACGCGGTCGCCAGCGCAAGCACCGGCTTGATCGAATTCTCGTCGTCATCGCTTTCCTGAAGCTGCAGATTGAGCGCCAGCCTCAGCAGACGCGCCGCATCGTCGCAGCGTTCCTCGTAACGGCCGAACCAAAACAGATTTTCGACAACCCGCGACGGGATGCCGGCGGGCACATGCATCAGGTCGGCAGCGGTGACCGTGGTCTTTAACAATGTGAATGAGATATCGACCGGGCCGGCCGACATTACCCAGGTGTCCTTGGATCCGCCGCCGCGTTGCATCGACACCACGCGCACGTTCTCACTGCTGGCGACGCGCGTCAGGCCACCGGGCATAACCACGTAACCGCCAGGTGAAGCGACCGCAAATACCCGCAGGCCGATGCCGCGCGCGGAAATGTGATCCGACTGCCCCGTTTCCAGCACCGGCGCCTGCGACACGTGGACAAGCTCCTGCGCCACGTAGCGCTCGGGGTGGGCCGCAAGGTTCTTGCGCAGTTCACCCAGTCCGGCAGCGTCGAGATCGCGACCGAACACCGCTTCCATCTGGAAGATCGGGTCCGCGGGTTTAAACACCAGATTCTCGGTTTGATTGAGCGCATCCGCGAGCGCCGCCGGTTCGCCGCACCACCAGGTGGCAATCGACGGCAGCCGCAGCGGCGTGCCCGTCAGGTGTTCGGCAAGCCGCGGCAGAAAACCCAGCAGCGCGCCGGATTCGATGATGCCGGAACCCAACGCATTAGCGATCAGCACGCTGCCGCGCCGCGCGCAATCGGTGAGACCGGCGACACCCAACACTGATTCAGAGCGCAACTCCAGCGGATCGCAAAAATTGTCGTCCTGACGGCGCAGAATCGCATGCACGCGCTTCAGACCACCTATGGTCTTCAGCCAGACGCAGCCGTTGCGCACGGTCAGATCGCCGCCTTCGACCAGCGGGAATCCGAGGTAGCGTGCGAGCAGTGCATGCTCGAAATAAGTTTCGTTATAGGGTCCCGGCGTGAGCAACACCGTCAACGTGGGGCCGTCGCCCTTGGGCGCGAAATGCATGAGCGAATCGCGCAGGGTCGCGAAAAAACGCGCAACGTGCTGCACACCCAGGTCTCGATACAACGCAGGAAATGCGCGCGATACGATGAGCCTGTTTTCGAGAGCGTAGCCCGCGCCCGAGGGCGCCTGCGTGCGGTCCGCCATCACCCACCAGCGGCCGTCGGGCGAGCGCGCAAGGTCCGCGGCATAGACATGAAGATGCACGCCGCCGGGAATGTTCATGCCGCAGGCGGGGCGCAAAAACCCGCTCTGTCCGAAAATGAGCGACGGCGGGAGCAGCCCCTGCCGTAACAGCGATTGGCTGCCGTAGATATCCGACAGCACCTGATTGAACAGTTGCGCGCGCTGGATGATGCCGGCCTCAATCTCGCGCCATTCTTCCGCCGCGATAATGAGTGGCAACACGTCGAGGTGCCACGGGCGGTCGAGCCCCTGCGGATCGGCATAGACGTTATAGGTGACTCCGCTGTCGCGGATCTGGCGTTCGGCCGCCGACAGTCGTTGGCGCATATCCACCGGCGCGATCTCGGCCAGTTCCATCATCGCCCGCATCCAGTGCGCGCGCGGTTTTGCGGGCGACTCGAACAATTCGTCGTAGCGGCCCCGCGGGTCGGGGTATTTTGCCAGTATGTTTTTTATGATCAATCTCTGTCCAGAACCTGCATCACGCCGCCCTTCGGGATCCGTGTCTGCGCAAGAGATTATGCCAGACGTCTGCAAGCGCCCATGACAAAGCGCGTACATACGCGGTATACGCGCCGTAAATTCGCCGCAATTTCACTGATGCACCCTGATACAAGTAATATGGCCGCGCACCATTTAGGGGTGTATTGTTGTGAATGTGGACCAAGCTGGTGCGTGACTGCATTGCGGCCTCCATCGCGGCCACCCATGGCCAGTGCAGGACATTGTGGGCAGCACAAAATTATCATTAATAACAATAACATGCATGAAAGTGCTGCCCGGCGGGCCGGCAATGGCACATTGATTGCTGCTATAGAATGCCGAAGGCGATTCGGCTCAAACTTGGGGCAACACCGTGAACAAGCCAGTGATTTACAACGAGATGTACGGCGAAGATGGCACGGTAAGTCCGCACTACCAATCGTATGCGCAGTGGCTGGACAGCAAGCCGATGGACTTCCTGCTGCAAAAGCAGCGCGAGGCCGACACGCTGTTCACGCGGCTGGGCATCACCTTTGCGGTGTATGGCGACGAAGGCGGCGTCGAACGCTCCATTCCGTTCGACATCATCCCGCGCATCATGCACAAGGCTGACTGGAAAACCATTTCCGATGGCGCTTGCCAGCGCGTGCGCGCGCTGAATGCCTTTCTGAAGGACATCTATCACGATCAGGCCATCATCAAGGCCGGCATCATTCCGGAGCAGCAAGTTCTCGGCAACAAGCTCTATCGTCCGGAAATGCGCGGCTTTCACGTACCGGGAGATGTGTACGTCCACGTGGCTGGCATCGATATCGTCAAAACCGGGCAGGATCAGTTTTACGTGCTCGAAGATAATTTGCGCACGCCGTCCGGCGTGTCGTACATGCTGGAAAACCGCAAGATGATGATGCGGCTGTTTCCCGAACTGTTTTCCGCCGTGCCGGTGGCGCCGGTGGATCACTACACCGATGTGTTGCTCGACAACCTGCGCGCGGTGGCACCTGCGGGCGTGACCAATCCGACGGTGGTGGTGCTGACGCCGGGAAGCTACAACAGCGCGTATTTCGAGCACGCCTTTCTCGCGCAGCAGATGGGCGTTGAGCTGGTGGAAGGCCCCGACCTGTCGGTCACCAACAACCGTGTCTATATGCGCACCACGCGCGGGCCGCAGCGCGTGGATGTCATTTACCGCCGCATTGATGATGATTTTCTCGACCCACTGGCGTTTCGCGCCGATTCCGCGCTGGGCGTGCCGGGACTGTTCGCCGCGTACAAGGCGGGCAACGTGACGCTCGCCAACGCCATCGGCTCCGGCGTGGCGGACGACAAGTCCACCTACATCTACGTGCCCGAGATGATTCGCTTTTATCTCGGCGAAGAACCCATCATCAACAATGTGCCGACCTGGCGCCTTGACCGCTCCGACGACCTGAAATACGTGCTGGCGCACCTGCCCGAACTGGTGGTGAAAGAAGTGCAGGGTTCAGGCGGCTACGGCATGCTGGTGGGGCCGGCATCCACTACGCAGCAAATCGCTGATTTTCGCGAACGTATACTCCACAGCCCGGCGAACTACATCGCCCAACCCACGCTGGCGCTGTCCATCTGCCCCACTTTCTGCCAGAGCGAAAACGCCGTCGGCATCGCTCCGCGCCATGTCGATTTGCGCCCTTACGTGCTATCGGGCAAGACCGTGACGCTGGTACCCGGCGGGCTGACGCGCGTGGCGCTGCGCGAAGGTTCGCTGGTGGTGAACTCGTCGCAAGGCGGCGGCACTAAGGACACATGGGTGCTTGAGGAATAACCATGCTATCGCGAGCCGCCAATAACCTCTACTGGATGTCGCGCCATATCGAGCGCGCCGAAAACATGGCGCGCTTGCTCGATGTCACTTACCGCATGTCGCTGCTGCCCTATCGCATTCACGAAACCGAACAATCGTGGGCGGAGCCGTGGGCGCTGCCGCTGGTTATCAATGGACTCGCCAGCAACTATTACGAGCGCTACCCGGGGCCGCTGTCGCCGGATCAGGTGCTGCGCTTCATGGTGCTTGATCCGGCCAATCCGTCGAGCCTGTACTCATGCATACAGTCGGCGCGCGAAAACGCGCGCACCGTGCGCGGCGCAATCACCTCCGAAATGTACGAAGACATCAACGCGACCTGGCTGGAGATGCGCAATCAGAATTTTGACCGGCTGCACGCCAGCGGGATCAGCGAATTTTTTGACTGGGTGAAACTGCGCTCGCACCAGTTTCGCGGCATAACCTTCGGCACCATGCTGCGCGACGAGGGCTACAGTTTTATCCGCCTTGGCACTTTTATCGAGCGCGCCGACAACACCGCGCGCCTGCTCGATGTTAAATACCACACGCTGCTGCCGAGTGCAGCGGACGTGGGCGGCGCGGTCGACTATTATCAATGGGGCGCGCTGCTGCGATCACTCTCCGCGTTCGATGCCTACCGCAAGGTGTATCGCGACTTGATCACGCCGACCAAGGTGACGGAGTTGCTGGTATTGCGCGACGACGTGCCGCGCTCCCTCCACGCCTGCATGAATGACATCTACGACATTCTCAAGGCGCTCTGCGACGACTCCTCGCTCGAGGCAGAACGGCTCGCCGGCGAACTGCACGCGCAACTGCATTACGGGCGCACCGAGCAAATCATCGAGCTGGGACTGCATGAATACCTGATGGCGTTTCTCGAAAAGCTGCTGTTGCTGACGGCCGAAATCAATCGCGATTTTCTGGTGCCAGTCTATACACAGCAGCAGGTGATGTCATAAGTCCCGGCACATGCTCGGGCGCGGCAATGGCAACTTGTCATGGCTGGAGCTTTCCACTAAGCTTCGACCCTGTTTTTCCGCAACTGAATCCGCTCACTCGAACATCTCCAAGACACCCACATGACCTACTGTGTTGCCCTCATGCTGGATGCCGGCATGGTGTTCGCCTCCGACTCGCGCACCAATGCCGGCGTCGACAACATCGCCACTTTCCGCAAAATGCATGTGATCGCGAGGGAGGGCGAACGCCTGATCGTCATCATGAGCTCGGGCAATCTGTCGATCACGCAAAGCGCGATCAACCTGCTGGAACACCAGTCACGTACTGGCGACGCCAACAACACCGTGCATAACGCGTCTTCGATGTTCGAGATCGCCGATCTGGTGGGCCATGCCCTGCGCGACGTGCGCCGCCGCGACGGATCATTTTTGCAGCAGAGCAACATCGACACCAGCGCGTCGTTTATCGTCGGCGGACAGATTCGCGGCGAGCCGCAGCGGCTTTTTCGCATTTACAGCGAAGGAAACTTCATCGAAGCCACGCCGGAAACGCCCTATTTCCAGATCGGCGAAAGCAAATACGGCAAGCCAGTGATCGACCGTGTCATCAAACGCAGCACGCAGTTAATGGAGGCCGCCAAGTGCGTGTTGGTGTCGTTTGATTCGACCATGCGCAGCAACATCTCCGTGGGCCTGCCCATCGACATCGTGGTCTACGACGACAACAGCCTCAAACCGCGCGTGCAGCGCCGCATCGACGAATCGGATGCCTATTTCAAGATGATCCACACCGAGTGGGGCGAGGGATTGCGCCGGGTGTTTGCGCAACTCCCCAATCCCGACTGGAACGGTGATGGAATTCCTGACGCAAGTTAGCAGCGTGCGCGCCGCGCCCCTCATTGGAGATCTACGTTGAGCATTCAGGTCGCGCTGCACCACCGCACGCATTACCTTTACGACCGCCCCGTCACTTTGTCGGCGCATGAAGTCCGCCTGCGCCCCGCGCCGCATTGCCGCACGCCGGTGCTGTCGTATTCGCTCAACGTCAAGCCGGACCAGCACTTCATCAACTGGCAACAGGACATTTTCGGCAACTACATCGCGCGTTTTGTGTTTCCGGAAAAAGCGCGCGAACTCGAAGTGACGGTTGACCTCGTCGCCGACATGACGGTGATTAACCCGTTTGATTTTTTCATGGAAAGCCATGCCGATCACTTTCCGTTCGCGTATCGCGAAGAGCTTGCCCAAGACCTTACGCCGTACCTCGCGATAATCGAACGCGGCCCGCTGCTGACGCAATGGCTCGCCGAGTTTCGCGCGCAACACTGGTGTGACGGCGGCAATACGATTGATTTTCTGGTGGCCATCAATCAACAATTATCGAATAAAATCAAATACTTGGTTAGGATGGAGCCAGGCGTGCAAACGGGCGAGCAAACACTGGCGCTCGCCAGCGGCTCGTGCCGCGACTCCGGCTGGCTGCTGGTGCAACTGCTGCGACACTGCGGCGTGGCCGCGCGTTTTGTGTCCGGCTATTTGATCCAGCTCACCGCGGACCAAAAGCCCCTCGACGGCCCCGCCGGTCCGGAGCACGACTTCACCGATCTGCACGCGTGGGCCGAGGCGTACATCCCCGGCGCGGGCTGGATCGGGCTGGATCCGACGTCCGGGCTCCTGGCGGGCGAAGGGCATATACCGCTCGCCTGCACGCCATCGCCGGCAAGCGCGGCAGCGATCATCGGCGCAGTCGATCCCTGCGAAACAAAATTTGAATTCGCGATGAGCGTCACGCGCATTCACGAAGACCCGCGTGTCACGCAGCCTTACACGCCGGTGCAATGGC
>VFLF01000765.1 GCA_009885185.1 Nitrosomonadales bacterium
ATTTTAAAAAGGTTTTTAACGCGCGTTCGGTTGGCTTGCCGGGCTTGGGTTCGAGTTCGATGCCGGCAACCAGGCCGATATTGCGGATGTCGATGACGTTGGGCATCTCGCGCAAGCTGTGTACCGCCTGCTCGAAGTAGGGTGCGAGTTCGCGAGCGCGAGCGAACAGGTTTTCTTCTTCGTAGACGTCGAGGGTGGCTTCGGCGGCGGCGGTGGCGAGCGGGTGGCCGGAGTAGGTATAGCCGTGAAACAACTCTACCGTATCGGGCGGCGCCGAATTGACTACCGTGTCGTAGATCCCTTTGCGCACCGCGACTGCGCCCATCGGCACCATGGCGTTGGTGATGCCTTTGGCCATGGTGATGATGTCCGGTGTCACATCAAAAGTCTGCGCGGCGAAGGCGTGGCCGGTGCGGCCAAAACCGGTAATTACCTCGTCGAATATCAGTAACAGGTTGTATTTATTGCAGATGTCGCGCAGGCGCTTGAGGTAACCCTTGGGTGGAATTAACACGCCCGCCGAGCCTGCCATCGGTTCGACGATCACGGCGGCGATGTTGGAGGCATCGTGCAGCGCGATGATGCGGGTTTCGAGTTCATCGGCCAGATGCGCGCCCCAGTTCGGCTCGCCGCGGGTGAAGGCGTTTTCAGCAAGGTTGTGGGTGTGGGGCAGATGATCCACGCGCGGCAGCATGCTGCCGTACATTTTGCGATTGGCGGGCATGCCGCCGACGGAAATGCCGCCGAAACCCACGCCGTGATAGCCGCGCTCGCGCCCGACGAACACATTGCGATGGCCTTCGCCGCGCACGCGGTGATAGGCCAGCGCGATTTTCATCGCGGTGTCCACGGCTTCGGAGCCGGAATTGCAGAAAAACACATGATTCAAGTCGCCTGGCAGCAGGGCGGCGATGCGTGTCGCAACGCGAAACGAGCCGGGGTGTCCCATCTGGAAAGCGGGCGCGTAATCCATGGTTGCCGCCTGCTTTTGCACCGCTTCGACGATTTTGGCGCGGCAGTGGCCGGCGTTGGTACACCACAGGCCGGAGGTGCCGTCGAGCACCTGGCGGCCATCGTCGGTGACGTAGTGCATGTCTTTGGCGCCCACCATTAAACGCGGCGCGGCCTTGAAGGCGCGATTGGCGGTGAAGGGCATCCAGTGGGCGTCAAATGACATCGGCGACAGATCGTTGGGCGGCATGGCGGTGGCTCTTGAAGAATCGGGGGATTATTCTACTCCCGGCCTGCGCGTGACGCGAGGTGACTTATAATTCCCCGCATGTCAAAACATATTGTTTGCCTGACCTTCGATTTCGATGCCATGTCGGGGTTTATTTCGCGTGGCATGACCTCGCCGTCGCCGATTTCACGCGGCGAATTCGGCGCCAATGTCGGCGCGCAACGCATACTCGATCTGCTGAAAAAATACGACGCGCCGAGCAGTTGGTACATCCCCGGCCACACGCTTGAAACCTATCCGGATCAATGCAAACGCGTGTTCGATGCGGGGCACGAGATCGGTCACCACGGCTGGACGCATGTGCCACCCGCTGCGATGGCGCGCGAGCAGGAGGAAGAAGGCCTGGTGCGCGCCAATGTGCAGATACGCAAGCTCACGGGGAAATACGCACGCGGCTACCGTTCGCCATCGTGGGATTTGTCGCCGCATTCGGTGGAACTGCTGCTCAAGCACAATTTTAAGTACGACAGCAGCATGATGGGCGATGATTACACGCCGTATCGTGTGCGACTGGGTGACGTAATTGAGTTGGAAAAACCCGCAGTGTTCGGCAAGCCGACGAAGCTCATCGAAATGCCGATCAGTTGGTCGCTCGACGACTATCCGCACTTTGAATTCGTGCGTACCAACACGACTATCCTGCCCGGCAATATGAACGCGCATCACGTGTTGCAAAACTGGACCGATGATTTCATGTATCTGCGCGATCATCTGGATTGGGGCGTGATTACCTATACGCTTCACCCGTTCGTGATCGGGCGCGGCCACCGTATGATCGTTCTGGAGAAATTGATCCGCACGCTAAAAGACAGTGGCGCGGTGTTCATGCGGCTGGGCGATGCGGCGTCTGAGTTTGAACAGCGTACGCCGGTTGAATAAAATATTCAATAAAAACAAATACTTACATGTATTCGTCACTGTCGTGCTCGCAGTGGCTGCGGCAACAGCTGCCCCGAGCAGCGCAAGCGAATCCGTCGCTGTCGGCTCCAAGCGCTTCACCGAGTCGTACATCCTCGGCGAAATCATCAGCCAATCCATAGCGCACACCGGTGAAGTCCGCGCGCAACACAAGCAGGGACTGGGCAATACCGCCATCGTGTTTTCCGCGCTGAAAAGCGGCGCGATTCAGGTGTATCCCGAATACACCGGCACCATCGCGTTTGAACTGCTGGGCCTGAAACAGGTGCCCTCGCTCGCCGAGTTGAATGCGGCGTTGGCGGCACAGGGCCTGGCTGCGGGCATACCGCTGGGCTTCAGCAACAGCTATGCGCTGGCGATGACGGAATCACGCGCGGCTGAACTTGGCATCAGCAAGATTTCCGACCTGTTGCGGCATCCGGCATTGCGCTACGGTTTGTCGCAGGAGTTTCTGCACCGCAAGGACGGTTGGCCGGCGTTGCGCGTAGTCTATGGTTTGCAGGCCGCACCCGCCGGGCTGGATCACGGTTTGGCGTACGAGGCCGTGCGCGGCGCGCGCGTGGACGTGATCGACATCTACTCGACTGATGCCAAGATCAAGAGCCACCAGTTACGCGTGCTGGACGACGACCGCGTTTTTTTTCCACCCTATGCGGCGCTGCTGATTTACCGCGCCGATTTGCCGCAACGGCATCCGCGCACGTGGCAGGCGCTGCAACGGCTGGAGGGCGCAATACCGGCGCAGCGCATGATCGCCATGAATGGCGCGGTGGAAATCGACGGGAGGACGTTCGCCCAGGTGGCGGCGGATTTTGTGTCGCCGGCGGCGAAGGACACCGGCCCGCGGCCCGGCTGGCTGGCGGTGTTGTTCGGTGGCGATTTTTGGCGGCTGTCGATGCAGCATGCAGCGCTGGTGTTTATGTCGCTGACGCTGAGTGTGGCGGTGGGCGTGCCGCTGGGGGTGTGGGCGGCGCGTTCGGCGGCGATGCGGCAGCCAATATTGGGTCTTGCCGGTGTGTTGCAGACCATTCCATCGCTGGCGTTGCTGGTGTTTCTGATTGCCGCACTCGACCGCATCGGCACGGCGCCGGCGGTACTGGCCTTGTTTTTGTACGGCTTGCTGCCCATCGTGCGTAACACCGAGACCGGTTTGTCCGGCGTATCGCGCGGTATGCGCCAGGCGGGGGCGGCGCTGGGTTTGCGGCCACGGGCGGTGTTGACGCTGATCGAATTGCCGTTGGCGCTACCCTCGATGCTGGCAGGCATCAAAACCTCGGCGGTTATTAATGTCGGCACCGCCACCATCGCCGCCTTTATCGGGGCCGGCGGATATGGCGAGCGCATCGTGGCCGGCCTGGCAGTGAACGACCACGGACTGATGCTGGCCGGTGCGGTTCCGGCGGCGGCCATGGCGCTGCTGATTCAATGGGCGTTTGAGCTAACGGAGCGTCATGTTCTATCTTATGGACTCCAATACCGTTCACAATAGCCGTCTTTGACTATCGTGGCCCTTGGTGGGCATTAATCGAGAACTAATTTTGTCCTTTCTTGTCAGTTCATTATCGCGGATTACTCGCGGGATTTTTGCGCGGGTGGCCCCATGCAGGGCCAACGGGTTGGGTATACTGCCGCCTTTGCAATTCGGCACGGTGTCCGGCCTGGACAACAAAGACAATAGGGACGGGATTCATGAGTGACCGCGAAATCGACCAGCAGCTGGTCGAACGCGCGCAGCGTGGAGACAAGCATGCGTTCGAATTGCTGGTCACAAAGTATCAACGCAAGCTGATCAGGCTGCTGTCCCGGTTTATCCGGGATTCCAGCGAGGTGGAGGATGTTGCGCAGGAAGCGTTCATCAAGGCCTATCGGGCGCTGCCGAGTTTTCGTGGCGACAGCGCGTTTTATACGTGGCTGTACCGCATCGGCATCAATACCGCGAAGAACTACCTGGTGGCCGCGGGGCGGCGGGCGCCGACTTCCACCAGCATGGATGCCGAGGAAGCAGAAGATCTGGGCGAAAGCGAATTGTTGCAGGATGTGAATACCCCCGAGAACCAGATGATGAGCCGCCAAGTGGCGGCTACGGTGAACCAAACGCTGGATAAATTGCCTGAAGAATTACGTACGGCCATTACCCTGCGCGAGATGGAAGGCTTGAGTTACGAAGAGATCGCGTCGATCATGAAGTGTCCGATAGGTACGGTGCGGTCAAGGATTTTTCGGGCACGCGAGGCGATAGCGGAGCAGTTAAGACCCATGCTGGATACAGGTGGATACAGGTAAAGTCAGGAGATGGTGAGATGCAAAGCGCAGAAAACATATCGGCATTGATGGACGGCGAACTGGGCGATGATGAGGCGGCGCGGGAGATCGCGCACTTGAAGCAGGATGCGGCCCGTCGCAGTACCTGGGACGCCTACCATGTGATTGGTGAGGCGCTGCGTGGTGAGCACGCGGGCACGAGCCTTGCGCCGGCGTTTTCGCGCCGATTGAGCGAACGGCTGGCGCTGGAGCCCACCGTGCTGGCGCCGCGCATGCGGTCGCCGAAGACTCTGCAGACTTACGCGTTGTCCGCCGCGGCTTCAGTGGCGGCTGTCGCAGCCGTTGGCTGGGTGGCGATGAATATGCTGGCACCGGATACGGCGCCGACTACGCTGGCAAAAGCGCCCGCTACCAAGCAGCAGGTAGTGGCGCCAGTTGTTGCCGTGCAGCCGCCAGTGGCGCCCAGTGCGACGTCTGGTGGCGAGGCGGTGGCTACGGCGCCGGAACAGGTGCATGAGTATTTGCTTGCGCACCAGGGTATTTCGCCGAGCACAGCGATACAAGGTGTTACGCCGTATATTCGTACGGTTTCCTCCATGGGTGATGCACGCGCCGTGCGATAAATGACAATATGAAATACAGGTTGGCCGCAGTCGCGGCAATCGCAGCGGTCGCCGCTGCGCCGACGTGGGCACAAGACCCCGGCGCTGCGGGATCAGTCAGTGCGTTGGAGTGGCTCAAAAAAATCGCGGATTCGTCCCGCACAGTGAGTTACACCGGCACGTTCGTGTACCAGCACAGCGGCCGGGTGGAAACCTCGCGTGTGGTTCACTACGTCAATCCTGCCGGTGGCGTATTTGAGAAACTGGAAACGCTGGATGGCCCGTCGCGGGAAGTGGTGCGTGCCAACGACCATGTCACTGCCTATCTTCCGGAAGCGCGCGTGGTGCTGGTGGAGCGCCGCAGCACCCGGCATCTGCCGGTTATGCTGCCGGAGCGTTTGTCCGATCTGAACAGCCAGTATGAAGTCGTCAAGCTGCAAGGTGATCGTGTCGGTGGCTTTGAATGCCAGTGGGTCGGTGTGGCGCCCAAGGATAAGCTGCGCTATGGGCGGAAGTTTTGCGCGGAGTTGAGTTCGGGGTTGCCGCTGCGCGCGCAGGTCTATAATGAAAAGTCAGAAGTCATTGAATCTTTTGGTTTTTCTCAACTTGTGCTGGGTGGCAAATTCAGCCGAGACCAAGTCACTTCAAAATATGAAGCACGTGCCCACGCGCAAAAGTGGCGCGTGGACCGGTCGGCGCTGAACGTGATGGAGCAGGCAGCGGACACCGGGTGGGTGGTCAGCAATTTGCCCGCGGGTTTTCGCAAGTCGATGGAGGTCAAGCGCACGATTGTCGGTCGTCCGGTGGCCATGCCGCATCTGGTGTATTCGGATGGGCTGGCGGCGATCTCGGTATTTATTGAGCCGAAGTTACGCGAACCGGGCGCCAAGCCCTTGATCAGTCAGGGCGCGGTACACATATTCAAGCGCGTGCATGGCGATTTCATCGTGACGGTACTCGGCGAGGCGCCGGCGGCGACGGTGATGCAAATCGCGAACTCGATGGAGCCCAGGGATGTCAGGGAACAACGAGGCGCTGTTCCCAAGTAAACTACGCTTTCATAACCACGTTTTGTCGTTGACAGGTGTATTCATGCTGAGAAAAGTATTGCTGATGTTTTGTCTGATGTTGCCGTTGCCAGCAATGGCGCAGCTACCGGATTTCACGGAACTGGTCGAGAAGCAGGGGCCAGCAGTCGTCAATATCAGCACTACGCAGGGCGGGGCGCGCAATCCGCTGGCGCAGCAATTTCCGAATGTGCCGGAGGATGATCCCTTTTTTGAGTTTTTTCGACGTTTCACGCCCAATCCCGGCGCGCCACGTGAATTCCAGTCGCAGTCGCTCGGCTCCGGTTTCATTATCAACGCCGACGGCTACATCCTGACCAATGCACACGTGGTGCAATCCGCCGATGAAATTACGGTGCGTCTCACGGATAAGCGTGAATTCAAAGCCAAGGTCATCGGCACCGACCGTCGCACCGATATTGCGTTGATCAAGATCGATGCGACAGGATTGCCGGTGGTCAAGTTTGGCGATCCGAACCGGCTTAAAGTCGGTGAATGGGTGGTGGCCATCGGCTCGCCCTTCGGTTTCGACAATACCGTCACCAAGGGTATCGTCAGTGCCAAGGGCCGCTCGTTGCCGCAGGAAAATTTCGTGCCCTTCATTCAGACCGACGTGGCGGTGAATCCTGGCAACTCCGGCGGCCCGCTGTTCAACATGCGCGGCGAAGTGGTCGGCATCAATTCTCAAATCTACAGCCGCACCGGCGGGTTCATGGGACTGTCATTCGCCATTCCCATCGATGTGGCTAACGATATCGCGCAACAGTTACGCACGGCCGGCAAAATCACGCGTGGGCGTATCGGCGTGGTGATACAGCCGGTGACCAAGGAGCTGGCCGATGGTTTTGGTTTGTCGAAGCCGCAAGGGGCGCTGGTGAATTCGGTGGAAAAAGGCGGGCCGGCGGAAAAGGCCGGCATCGAAGCGGGTGATGTCATCCTGCGCTTTGACGGCAAGCCGATCAGCGCTTCCGAAGACTTGCCGCGCATTGTGGGCGGCACGCGTCCGGGCAGCAAGTCCACTGTGCAATTGTGGCGCAATAAGGCCGCGCGGGATGTGCCGGTGGTTGTGGCTGAACTGCAGGACGATCCGCGCGCCGCCCGTGGTGGTGGCAGGGGACAGAAACCGCCTGCGGCCACCCCCAGTGTATACGGCATGGCATTGTCTGAACTGCCCGACGCGCAGCGCAAGGAACTCAAGGTTGAAAGCGGGGTGCTGGTCGGTGAAGTGCAAGGCGCTGCGGCACGCGCCGGCATGCGCCGCGGCGACGTGATACTTGCGGTCAACAATCAGGATGTCAAAACGGTCGAGCAATTTAACCAAATGATGGGGCAGTTCGAAAAAGGGCGTATTGTCGCGCTGCTGGTGAGGCGCGGCGGCAATTCCTTGTATGTGCCGTTCCGACTGGATGCCGGCAATTGATATTGCGCGGGCGGTGCCGCGTCTGACGGTATACGCCCGGACGTACTGCCACCTGTGCGACGACATGATCGCGGCCTTGCGGTTGTTGCAAGGCCGCTTCTCATTTGAGGTAAACGTGGTTGACGTCGACACGGATGCCGCGCTTGAAACGCAATTTGGCGAGAAGGTTCCCGTGCTGATGCACGCCGACCGCGAACTTTGCCACTATTATCTCGATGAGCCGGTTGTTACTGCGTTTCTATCGAATTTACGATAAAATACAAATGTTTACGTAAACAGGGGCGCCCCGAATTCCGCGAGCGCCCCTTTGTATATTTGTAGCCGAACATTTGTATCGCATCAATGCAAAATATCCGCAACTTTTCCATTATCGCCCACATCGATCACGGTAAATCGACGCTCGCCGACCGCATTATTCAATTGTGCGGCGGGTTGTCGGAACGCGAAATGGAAGCGCAGGTTCTGGATTCGATGGACCTCGAGCGCGAACGCGGCATCACCATCAAGGCACAAACGGCAGCACTGCAATACAAGGCGCGCGACGGCCAGATGTATCAATTGAATCTGATCGACACGCCGGGGCATGTGGATTTTTCCTACGAGGTGTCGCGTTCGTTGTCGGCGTGCGAGGGCGCATTGCTGGTGGTTGATGCCTCGCAGGGCGTGGAAGCGCAAACCGTTGCCAATTGCTACACCGCCATCGAACTGGCGATGGAAGTGGTGCCGGTACTCAACAAAATGGATCTGCCGCAATCCGACCCTGATCGTGTGATTACCGAGATCGAAGACATCATCGGCATTCCCGCGAAAGACGCCATCAAGGTCAGCGCCAAATCCGGCGAAGGCGTGGCGGATGTACTGGAAGCCGTGATCGAACGCATACCCGCGCCCAAAGGCAACCCGGCAGGGCCGCTGAAGGCCCTCATTATCGACTCGTGGTTTGACAACTACGTGGGCGTGGTGATGCTGGTGCGCGTGGTGGACGGTGAACTAAAACCCAAAGACCGGCTGTTGCTGATGGCCGCCAAGGCCACTTACACCTGCGAGCAGGTCGGCGTGTTTACACCCAAGTCGCGCGCACGCGAGTGTCTGCGCGCGGGCGAGGTGGGCTTTATCATCGCCGGCATCAAGGTGCTGGATGCCGCCAAGGTGGGTGACACCATCACGCTGGCGGATAACCCCGCGGCGGCCGCATTGCCGGGCTTCAAGGAAATACAACCGCAGGTGTTTGCCGGTTTGTATCCGGTCGAATCCAACGAGTACGACGGGCTGCGCGATGCACTTGAAAAACTGCACCTGAACGACTCCTCGCTGCGTTATGAGCCGGAATCATCCACCGCGCTGGGCTTCGGCTTTCGCTGCGGTTTTCTCGGCCTGCTGCACATGGATATCGTGCAGGAGCGCCTCGAACGCGAGTACGGAGTGTCGCTCATCACCACCGCGCCCACGGTGGTGTACCAGGTGCTGCTGGCCGACGGCAATTTGATCGAAATCGAAAACCCGTCGAAGCTGCCGGATGCCTCCTTGGTGGACGAAATCCGCGAACCGATCATCAAGGCGTCGATACTGGTGCCGCAGGAATACGTGGGCACGGTGATTACCCTGTGCATCCAGAAACGCGGCATGCAAAAAAACATGCAGTATCTGGGGCGGCAGGTGATGCTGACCTATGAGTTGCCGCTGAACGAAGTAGTGATGGATTTTTTCGACAAGCTAAAATCCGTGTCGCGCGGTTACGCGTCGCTCGATTATGATTTTCTGGAGTATCGCGCAGGCGACATGGTCAAGCTGGACGTGCTGATTAACAGCGAGAAAGTCGATGCGCTGTCCCTGATCGTGCATCGCGAAAACGCGCAGTTTCGCGGACGCGATCTGGTCACGCGCATGCGCGGGCTGATCCCGCGCCAGATGTTAGACATCGCCATACAAG
>VFLF01000192.1 GCA_009885185.1 Nitrosomonadales bacterium
CGCGAAAGCGGGAATCCATAAGGCGTCTCAAGTGGCACTGTGTTATGGATTCCCGCCTGCGCGGGAACGACAAGGTAGGGGCTATCAGCAGATCGGGAGCAAGGTGAAACTTTTTGTTGTTGGTTTGTTCGCGCTTTCGGCTTTCGCCTTTGCGTCTATTGCGGATGCGCAAGTTTATCCCGCCAAACCCATTCGCTTCATCGTCCCGTGGACGCCCGGCAGCGGCACGGACTTGATGTCACGCATGCTGGCGCAGCGGCTGGCTGAGCAACTGGGGCAGCAGGTGGTGGTGGATAACCGCGGCGGCGCGGGCGCGATTATCGGCACGGAAGCGGCGGCGAAGTCGTTGCCGGATGGTTACACCATTTACGTCGGCGGTTCGGTGTCGATGGCGATCAGCCCGGTGCTGTATGCCAAAGTGGCTTACGATCCGGTGAAGGATTTTGCGCCGGTGAGTTTGATGACCAAGTTTTTTAACGCGGTGGCGCTGCATCCATCCGTGCCGGCGAAGTCGGTAAAAGAGTTGATCGCGCTGTCGAAAGCGAAGCCGGGTGAGCTGACGTTTGCTTCGGCGGGCAGTGGTTCGACGTCGCATTTGTCCGGCGAGCTGTTCATGAACATGACCGGCGTGAAGTGGATACACGTGCCGTACAAGGGTGGCGGGCAATCGGTCACGGGTGTGCTGTCGGGCGAGGCGCACATGATGCTGGCGCCGATCTCCACGGTGGTGCAGCACGGCAAGACCGGGCGCATGCGGGTGGTCGCGGTGACCAGCGCGAAACGCGTCGCGTCACTGCCGGAGATACCCACAATAAGTGAGTCGGGCGTGCCGGGTTTTGAATACGGCGGCTGGCAGGGCATACTCGTTCCGGCGGGCGTGTCACCGGAGATCATCGCGCGCTTGAATGGCGCGATCCTCAAGGCGATCAACACGCCGGCGTTTATCGACTATCTGCAACAGGAGGGTTCCGAGCTGGTGGGCAGCACGCCGGAGGCTTTTGCTGCTTTTCTGCGTGACGAAGTGGTGAAGCATGCGAAGATTGTGCGGGCGGCGGGAATAAAACCACAGTAGAGCCGCAGTGATTGGATGCGGCCACAGTGACTCAGGCGGCACTGTGTTATAGGTTCCCGCCTCCGCGGGAACGACGGTATTGGTTCATGATCTGCTTGATTCACGAGAGGATGTAGCACATGACGCGCAATGTTCGGCTCTTGCTCTGCGTTACCGCGAGTTTCACCGCGACCGGAGGCGTCGCACACGCGCAAAATTATCCCGTCAAACCCGTGCGCATCATCGTGCCCTATGCCGCCGGCGGCCCGTACGATGACATCGTGCGCACACTGGGCCAACGCCTTACCGAAATCTGGGGCCATGCGGTGGTGGTTGAGAATCGCGGCGGCGCGGGCGGCAACATTGGCTCGGAAGCGGCGGCCAAGGCCGCGCCGGACGGGTACACGCTACTGCTCGGCAATGCAGGGCCGATCACGGTGAACCCGACGTTGTTCAAAAAGCTGCCGTACGATCCGCAGCGCGATCTTGCGCCGGTGACGATGGTCAACGCCAGCCGCATGGTGCTTTCGGTGCATCCATCGCTGCCGGCGAAAAATGTAAAAGAACTGGTGGCGCTGGCGCGTACGCGTCCGGGGCAGTTGAATTTTGCTTCGTCCGGCGTGGGCAACCTGCAACATCTGGGCATGGAGTTGTTGCGCATCCAGGCCGGCGTCACGATGAACCACGTGCCGTACAAAGGCGCCGCGCCGGCGTTTGTCGATTTGATTTCGGGGCAGGTTGATTTGATGTTCGCCAACATTGTCGGCACCATGCCGCACCTGCGCACCGGTCGCGTGCGCGCGGTGGCGGTGTCGTCGGCGGCGCGTTCGCCGCTGCTGCCCGACGTGCCCGCGGTCGCGGAAACCTACAAGGGTTTTGATATTCCGACTTGGAGCGGCATCTTCGCGCCGACGGGAACGTCGCGCGACATCATCGCCAAACTGAATGGTGATCTGAATAAAGTGTTGCAGCGCGCCGACGTGAAAGAGCGATTCGCCAATCAGGGATCGGAAGCCACGCCGAGCACACCTGAAGCGCTGGCGGAACACGTGCGCAAAGAAACGCTGATGTACGCCAATGTGATTAAAACCGCGAAAATCGTCGCTGAATGAGGGTGAAAAATATGTTTAAAAACAAATACTTACATTTTTATCATCAGGGGTGGTCCTCAGCCGCGCTGGCGGCCATGGCGTCTATGGCGCCACTGGCGTGCGTGGCGCAAAGCGACGTGGCGAACTATCCCGCGCGCCCGATCCGCATCGTTGTGCCGCAGTCGCCGGGGGCCTCCACTGATCTCACTGCGCGACTGATCGCCGCGCGCCTCTCCGAAGTGTTTAAACAAACCGTGGTGGTGGATAACCGCCCCGGCGCGGGCACCACCAGCGGCACGGAAATCGGCGTGCGCTCGGCGGCGGATGGTCACACACTGCTGGTGGTGGCGTCGTCGCTGACCATCAATCCGAGCCTGTATACCAAGCTGCCGTACGATCCGGTGCGGGATTTCACGCCGGTGACGCAGTTGTCGAAATTTCCCAACCTGCTGGCGGCGCATCCGTCGTTCGCGGCGAAAACGCTGAACGATGTGATTGCGCTGGCAAAGGCCAAGCCCGGCACCATCAATTACGCCTCGGCCGGCACCGGCACCGGCACGCATATGTCCGCAGAGTTGTTAAAGCAGATGACCGGCATCGACATCGTGCAGATTCCTTACAAGGGCGGCGGCCCGGCGGCGATTGCCGCCATCGGCGGACAAACGCAATTGATTATCGGCACCACGGTAGGGCTGCTGCCGCATGTGCGCTCGGGCAAATTGCGCGCGGTCGCGGTGACATCGCCCAAACGCACGGCCTCCGCGCCGGAGATACCCACGTTCGCGGAATCTGGCGCGCCGGGCTACGATCACGAGCCGTGGAACGGACTGCTCGCGCCCGCAAAAACACCGGCGCCGGTGATCGCGAAACTCAATGCCGAAGTGGTGCGCATTCTCGGTACGCCCGATGTGCGAAAAATATTCGCCAACGAAGGTGCCGAAGCCGTGGGCAATTCGCCCGAAGCCTTTGCCGCCATCGTGAAAGCCGAATCCGCGAAGTGGGCGAAGGTGATTAAAACTGCCGGTATCAAAATTGATTGATGCCGAAAGCAAGGTTCATATGAAACACATTGCCAAACTTTCCCTCTCTATGATGGCGGGCGTACTGACCAGTGGCGTCGGCGGCGCCGCGATAGCGCAAACCTATCCCGCCAAATCGATACGCCTGCTGGTGCCGCAGTCGGCAGGTTCCGCCACCGATACCGTGGCGCGCGCCATCGGGCAAAAACTCGGCGAACGCGTCGGCCAGCAGGTGGTGATCGATAATCGCGCGGGCGCCAGCGGCCTCATCGCGGGCGAGATGGTGGCGAAGGCGCCGCCCGACGGCCACACGCTGCTGATCGTCAGCGCCACGCACACGGTGATTCCGAGTCTGCGCAAGAGTATGCCGTACGACACGCTGCGCGATTTCACGCCCATCACGCTGGCGACCACACAATCGTATCTGTTGCTCGCGCACCCTTCGCTGCCGGTGAAAAACGTCAAGGAACTGGTGGCGCTGGCCAAGGCGCGTCCCGGCCAGATCAACTACGCGTCAACTGCGGTAGGTTCGCTCGGCCATCTGGGATTTGAATTGCTCAAGGTCAACGCCGGCATCGACATGATGCATATCACCTACAAAGGCGTCGGCCCCGCGTTGACCGAAATCATGGGTGGGCATGTGCAGTTGCTGTTTCTCACCATTGTGTCGGGGTTGCCGCAAGTCAAGGCGGGCAAGCTCAAAGGGCTGGCGGTTTCAAGCCTGAAGCGTTCGCCGATTGCGCCTGAAATCCCGACGGTGGCGGAATCCGGCGTGCTGCCGGGCTTCGATGTCAGCGGCTGGTATGGCATTCTCGGCCCGGCCAGCCTGCCTGCCCCGGTAACGGGCCGGCTCAACAGCGAGATTGCCGCCATACTGAAGACGCCAGAAATCCGCGAGCGTTTGGCGGCCGATGGCTCCGAGGCGGTCGGCAGCACGCCCGATGCTTTCGCCGCGCATCTGAAAACCGAAGTCGCGAAATGGGGCAAGGTGGTTAAGGCGGCGGGTATCAAGCAGGAGTAGTGGCACCATGATGCACAAGCCGATCAAAGTGAAACCCTCGTGGATGCTGAGTCTGATCGGGTTGTTATGCGGCCCGGCGCTGGCGCAGAACATTGCCGCCTATCCATCGCGTCCGCTGCGCATTATCGTGCCGCAGTCGCCGGGGGCTTCGACCGATCTCACCGCGCGGCTGATTGCGCAACGCTTGTCCGACGCATTCAAGCAACCGGTGGTGGTGGATAACCGTCCCGGCGCGGGCACCATGATCGGCACGGAACTGGTGGTGCGCGCCGCGCCCGACGGCCACACGCTGCTGGTGGTGGCGGCGGGCATCACGGTGAATCCGAGCATTTACAAACGCGTGCCGTACGACACCGAACG
>VFLF01000182.1 GCA_009885185.1 Nitrosomonadales bacterium
ACTGCATTTCTTTTTGTTTTGCAGCAGTATTTTTATGAACCTTACATCACTTCAATGCTGAAAAACAGGGCCAAAGGTATCAATACCAAGGTATCGATTACACCATTGGAATCGATACCAAAGTATCGGTTTACACCATTTCCAAGCGTGCCTCCCCCCTTGCTTACCGCGCACGCCTGAAAACCAGACGCTAAAGAAAACGTTAAATCGTGCCGTTAATGCTGCGGAACTCTATTTCAAACGGCACAAAAATTCCAGCAGAAACTGTCACCCGATCAAAAATAAATTTAATTCAATTTACATTCAAGGCGCTCTGACATTTATCGACAGTAACTTACTAACAAACAAACCTAATACCATGAAATTACTGTGTTTAAAAGAAAGCCACAACGAAAATTATGGCAGCGGAACGATGTCGTGCTCATAGAAAATTCGGGCATTTGCCGAGAATCCGTCGCGCTAATGAGCCACGCAACCGACGATTAATCTGTGCTTTAAGGACGCGAAAATCACGTGCTTACACAAGCCCCGCCAATCCATACACAGGCAATTTCGTGGCACGACCTAGCTGCAAGAGCGGTGCGGAATCTCGTGAATCTCACCGCAAACGCGTCGTGCGCGTAACCTGTTTTAACACCGTTTTGCGAAATATTTACGGGCGCTGAACGCGCGTGGAAGCGCGGGCTTTTCCGGCCAGAGTGTCCTCAATATCCGGGAACACCGCCCTGCAGCGGATACCGCCCGGAATCTTGCGCTCCGGATTCGGCAACTCAAGCCGCACGCCAAACGTTCCACTGGCAGCGTCGAGCACTCGGTCTATCACCTTCACCGTGGCTTTGTGACGGGATCCGGCGGGAATTTCCGGCGTGACCTGAATCGGCATGCCGAGCTTTACCTTGCCGTAAGCGACCGCTGGCAGCAGCACCTCCACATGCAGCGTGTCGATCTCAGCGAGCTTCAACATGGGCTTGCGTCCAACACCCGCTTCCGCAAACTCCCCCGGATGCAGCAGGCGTTCGGTGACCACGCCATTCACCGGGCTGCGTATCGTTTTGAGGCGGATAATTTCCATTTGCCGTTTGTGCTCAAGCTCGGAAAGCTTGCGGTTATCGATGGCGTCGCGCAACTCCGCTTCCGCGACGCGTTTCTCCGCAAGCGCTTCGTCACGCACTTGCGCCGACATGAAGTTCTGGCGATGCAATTCATCCATGCGCGACGACTTCTTGGCGGACAGTTCGCCACGCGACTCCCAGGACCGCACAGCGCCTTCCATCTGCGCGCGCTGGCTGGAAATGGACGCCTGCACGCGCTCCACGGAGGTGTCCAGCACCGCGAGTTCCTGCCCTTTTTTGACGTAATCGCCGCGGTCAACGTTGACGCGCTCAATCAACCCCTCGATGGGGCTACGTATCTCCAGCACCTGTCTCGGCTCAATAACACAGTCAAACTCCGCCCCTGCGGCCGACGTAGAAATACCTACAAAAATCCCACCCAAGACCATTAAACGCAATACATCGCTTCTCGCCACCTGCAAAATCACTCTCCCTTTTGATTGGAAACAGCGCAGCCGCCCACTTCTAATCAGGCAATACGCGTAGCTTCGTGAAGATAAATCAATTTTCATTAACACCGATCCCGCCGAACCTTGGAGTCGCAGTTCAGCCCGACATCTGCCATTCTGACATAGGCGCGACATTTACGTACTGGCACGACGCAGATTTCAACGCATACGCTCCGCTGCCATTGAGGCTATGTCTCATCCTACGAGACAGTAGACACACATCACTTGTAGTATTGTAATCAATGTGACAAAAAATCACCCCCTTATAGCGCGTAAATGAA
>VFLF01000175.1 GCA_009885185.1 Nitrosomonadales bacterium
ATCAGCTCGGGCCGGATATCGACAAGCCGCAGGCGCGCTTTCCGGGCGGCTACGGCGGCGGCATGATTTATTACTGCGCGCGCCGCACCGTGGTGTTTCGCACCGAACACACGCGACGTTCGCTGGTGGAAAAAGTGGATTACATTTCCGCCGCCGGCAGCACACCGCCCGATGTGATTCGCTTGGGCAATCCCAGCAAAGTGGTGACACCGAAAGCAAATTTTCGTTTTGAAAAAAATGAGGGCGTGCTACGCCTCGACACCATTCATGCGCCGTGGACACTAGATGACATCCGAGCGAACACGGGATTTGATCTCGGCCCGCAAGCCGTCCCACCCACGCCCGCACCAACCGCCGATGAGTTGAACACGCTGCGACAAGTGATCCGTCGCAAGATGATCGACACCGGCACCTATGCCGCATGGGCGGAAAAAACGCTGGCGGCGGCGTAGTCACGTTCGCACTGGCTGTAATATAAAATATTGTTTAAAAACAAATACTTATATAACTTTTGCGGCGCAGCCTTGCTGCTCGCGCACGGCAGCGTGCAGGCGCAAGGCAGCGATCCGCCGTACCCGGTAAAGCCCGTCCGCTTTGTCGTCGGGCAAGCGCCCGGCGGCGCGGCCGATCTGGTGACGCGCCTCATCACCAGCAAATTGTCCGAGACCATCGGCCAATCGATGATCGTCGATAACCGCACCGGCGCTGCGGGCGCCATCGGCGCGGGCTTCGTCGCGAAAAGCGCGCCGGATGGCTACACCCTGCTCTCGGTCACCAGCGGCTACAGCATTTATCCCAGCCTGTATGCCAACCTGCCGTTTGATCCGCTGAAAGATCTGGCGCCGATTATTCTGCTGGCGGAAGCGCCGTTTTTACTGGTGGTGCATCCATCGCTGCCGGTGCGCTCGGTAAAAGAATTGGTCGCGCTCGGCAAAGCCAAACCGGACGCACTGAATTACGCCTCGGGCGGCACCGGCAGCTCCGGGCATTTGGCAGGCGTGCTGCTGCACATGGCGACCGGCGTCAAGATGGTTCACGTGCCGCACAAGGGCGCAGGCCCGGCGATGACCGACACCATCGCCGGACAAGTGCAACTCACCTTCGCCAGCATTATTTCGTCACAGCCGTTTGTGCGCTCGTCACGGCTGCGTGCGCTGGCAGTCACCAGCGCCAAACGCTCCGTGGCGATGCCCGAACTACCCACCGTCGCCGAAGCCATCGCCGGCGATTACGCCACCACCAGTTGGTACGGCGTGCTCGCGCCCACGGGCACGCGCGTCGGCGTGATCCAGCGCATCAACAACGAACTCAACAAAGTCATCGCGCTACCCGACGTACGGCAAAAACTCGCGAGTGATGGTGCGGAGCCCATCGGCGGCAGCGCGGAGGTGTTTCAGAAACACCTGGTGGTGGAGATCGCGAAGTGGGCGCGGGTGATTAAGGCGGCGGGGATAAGAGCGGAATAACGCGCAGTAGCTTCGACGTAACTGGACGGGCGGCCCACTTTGGTAACGTACGTTCGCCGAGTCCGTCGCGAAACCAGCAGGCTGGAGACTGCAGTCGTTCGCGCAGGTCACTGCGTACGCTGGCGCACCGACGGTCAGCGCCCGGTCACCAAAAATATGCAGCGTTCACCCTCCCGCCATGGTACTGCCATGCGGTCGCCATTCATCGAACCGGGAAAGACACCATGAACCACGTCACCGCGACAGACAAGACTAAACTCTACGTTAAGGACTGGGGCGCGGGCCGACCCGTCATCCTGATTCATGGCTGGCCGCTGTCGGCCGACAGTTGGGACGACCAGGCCATGGCCATCGCCGACGCCGGCCATCGCGCGATTGCCTACGACCGCCGCGGCTTCGGTCGCTCATCACAGCCTTGGAGCGGCTACGACTACGACACGCTCGCCGACGACTTGGCGGCGGTTGTCGAGCAAACCGGGGCGCAGGATGCCGTGCTCGCGGGGTTCTCGATGGGCGGTGGCGAGGTGGCCCGCTACATGTCGCGTCATGGCGGCAAGTCGGTGGCGCAGGCCATTCTTGTGTCTTCGGTGCTGCCGTTCCGGTTGAAAACGCACGACAACCCCGCCGGTACGGAACAAGCCGCCTTCGACAAGACGGCCCTCGCCCTCAACGAGGACCGACCCAAGTTCCTCACCGGCTTCTTCCGAACCTTCTTCGGCGTCGACACGGCAAAGTATCCTGTCAGCGACGAGTT
This sequence comes from Nitrosomonadales bacterium, assembly GCA_009885185.1. The sequence continues at coordinate 2,221 of VFLF01000175.1, forward strand.
GCTGGCGTGGGCGCGCAGCGTCTCGATGCAGGCCAGCCTCAAGGCCACCCTGGATTGCCTGAAGTCGTTCTCGAGCACTGATTTTCGCAATGATCTCGCCGCGTTCAAGGTGCCTACGCTCATCATCCACGGCACTGAGGACAAGACGGTGCCGATCGACGCGTCGAGCCGGGCCGCAGCGAAGGGCATCAAGCACAACACCCTGATCGAGTACGACGGCGCGCCGCATGGCCTATTCGCGACTCACAAGCGTCGGCTCACGGCGGACCTGCTCGACTTCCTCGGGCGCTGAACGGCGGCGTGGTCAGCGGGCGATCGTCCTTGAGACGGCTGTGGCCGTGCCGGGTATGGTAGGCGCGATGGCCACCCACCTGCATTGCCATGCGTCGCATGGTTGGCTATTTCGAAAAGGCAGCGATGCTCAGGTACACGCAGTATCTGGAAGAAATCGACACCGACCAATCGCCGAATGTCGCCGCCCCGGCAATAGCGAGGCTACTGGAATCTGGAGGTCGACTCGCCGCTGCGAAACGTGGTGCTCGTGGTGCGCGCAGTCGAAGCGCATCACCGGGACGTCAACCACGGGTTGGCCGACTAGTTGTCCGGACACCCAGTCACCGGCCGCGCCCAACCCGGCGCGCCGTGCCTTTCGATTCTTCCTGCCGAAGCGGACCACCCGCATCAGCGCACCGGGCAAGCCAAGGCCAGCACCGATTGAACGCCGCTACTTCAACACCACCAACGCATCCGCCGCCGCCACGCCCTTGCCGGCGGGCCGCACCAGCACCGGATTGATATCCATCTCGGCCACGCGGTCACGCATGAGCCACGCCATCTCCGATACGGACACTAGCACATCCGCCAGCGCCTCGACGTCGCGCGCGGGTTGACCGCGCACGCCGTCGAATAATTTTGCGCCGCGTATTTCGCGCACCATGGACAGCGCTTCGATCCTGTCGAACGGCGCGACGCGATAGGTTACGTCGCGTATCGTCTCGGCGAGGATGCCGCCCAGACCGAACGCCACTACCGGGCCGAAGCAGGCATCGTTGACCACGCCGACAATAGTTTCGAGGCCGTCGGTAATCATCTCGGATACCAGCACGCCCACGATGTTGGCCTGCGGCGCGGCGCGTTTGGCGTTGGCGATCACCTCGGCCATGGCTTTATCCAGTTGCGCTTTGTCCTGCACGTTCAGGCGCACGCCGCCGATGTCGGATTTGTGCGCGATGTCACGCGAGGCCACTTTCACCGCCACCGGAAATTTACTGTTTGCGGGTGCAGCCGCGCCCGGCACCACCAGCACGTCCTGCGTCACCGGGATGCCGAATACGCGCAACACGTTTTTGCTGTCGTGTTCATCCAGTGTCGCAGCACCCGCGGGCAGCGGCGGCAACGCGCGCGCTTTCGGTTGCGGCGGGTTGCACAGGCGGTCGCGTTGTTGCAGGGCGTCGTAATAATCGGCGAGTTTTCCCATCGCATAGGCCACGCGGCGCGGCGAGGGCTGCATGGGGATGTTATGCGCCTCGATCATGTCAAAGGCCTCCGGCCCCGCCGAGTACGGCACCGAGCAGAACAGCATGACCGGCTTGTCGCTCTTTTTCAGCGCCTGCACCACGCCATCGACGCCGTTGTACATGGTGCGGCCCGTGGTGGTGGCGAGCAGCATGCCGACCTGATGCACGTCGGGGTCGGCAAGCACCGCGTTGAGCGCGTTTAAATATTTAGGCGCGTTTTTGTCACTGATAAAACCCGCCGCGTAATCCACTGGGTTTTCCAGCGAGGCCACATTGGGCAGATTCTCGCGCAGCACGGCCATGGTTTTATCCGACAGCGGGATCAGCTTCAGCCCCACTTCGTCCGCCGCATCGGAGAACGCCACCGCCGAGCCGCCGGAGCCGCCCATCACCACCACGTTACGCCCGCGCGCCATGCGGCCCGCCGCAAAGCACTGCGCGTAGTCGCCGGCCTCGTGCGTGTCCACCACTTCGATCACGCCGCATTGTTTGAACGCGGCGCGGAACACGTCGTAGCTGCTGGTGAGGTTGGCGGTGTGCGAGGCCGCCGCGCGCAAACCCTGCTGCGAGTTGCCGGCCTTTAACACGATGACCGGCTTGCCCGCCGCCAGCGCGCGCCGCGCCGCGGCCATCAGCGCACGGCCATCGGCCACACCTTCGAGATACACCAGAATCACTTTGGTTTCAGGGTCGTCAACAAAAGCGTTGATGAGTTCCGGTGCCTGAATGTCGCTTTCGTTGCCGCTCGCCACCACGTAACGAAAACCCACGCGCGCGCCGCCGGTCTGGATCACCAGACTATTGCCGAAGCCGCCGCTCTGGATTACCGCCGACACCGGGCCGGGCTTTAACATCGGGGGCTTGGTGATGCTGCCAAAACCGGCAAACACTTTTTGGTGAACATTCACCAGACCCAGACAGTTGGGGCCGATGAGACGCACGCCACCCTTTTTGGCGGCGGCCAGCATGCGCTCTTCGTTGGCGATGCCTTCGGCGCCGGTCTCCCGAAACCCGCCGCCCAGCACGATGGCGAACGGAATACCCTTCGCGCCGCATTGCTCGATGATGCCCGGCACGTGTTTGGCGGGAATGGCGATCACCGCCACGTCGCAGGGCTGGTCGATATCGGGTATGCCCTTATAACAACGCCGATTCATCAACGTGTCGTAATTCGGATTGACCGGAAAGATGCCGCCGCTGTAGCCGTTGCGCGTGATCGCGTCGAGCGCCTGGCCGCCGGCGCGGATGGTGTCTTCGGTGGCGCCGACGATGGCGACGCCGCGCGGGTTGAATAATTTTGAGAAGTCGCTCATGGGGTACGGGGAGTTACGATTCAGATGCTTCGCATGACGGTACGAACTGGATTCCAGCCTGCGCTGGAATGACGGGGTAGAATTTTCGCACGCGCGCAGGCTCGCGCGTTCGCGAGGTCTGCATTGTGACAGAGGGTGCGCGGGAAAAACCGTGCTGCCTAATCCGCCTTGATCCCCGCCTCGCGGATCACTTTGCCCCACTTGGCGATTTCGCCAGCGAGATATTTGCGCAGATCATCGGCCGAACTGCCGAGCGGCTCCGCACCCTGCGCGATCAGCCGGTCGCGCATCTCTGGCTCTTTCATGATGCCGACGAGCGCCACGTTCAATTTGTCCACCACCGGCTGCGGCGTTCTGCCGGTGGAAAAAATGCCGAACCAGCCCACTGCGTGAAACCCCGGCACGCCGGTCTCGGCGATGGTCGGCAGTTCGGGAAACAGCACCGAACGTTTGGCGCTGGTGACGCCGATCGCGCGCAGCGTGTTGTTGCGGATGTACGGGGTGAGGATCAGCACGTTATCGAACGCCACATGCAGCCGTCCGCCGAGCAGATCAGGCATCAACTGGCCGGTGCCTTTGTACGGCACATAGGTCATGTCAAAGCCCGCGGTGCGTTTCAGCAATTCGCCCGCCAGCCGTTGCAGCGAGCCGGGCGTGGAGCCCGCGTAATTGAGCTTGCCGGCATTCGCCTTGCCGTAGCTGATTAAATCCGCCACCGATTTGATCGGCAGCGACGGCTGCACCACCAGCACATAGGGCGACGTGGCCAGCAGACTGACGGGTGCCAAGTCTTTTTCAATATCAAACGGCAGTTTGGTGAAGAGACTGCTGATGGTGCCGAACGAGCCCGATGCCATCAGAAGCGTGTGGCCGTCGGGCTGCGCCTTGGCGACGATATCGCTGCCGATGATGCTGCTGCCGCCGGGGCGATTATCCACCACCACCTGCTGCCCGATGCGCTCGCCAAGTTTTGCGCCGATCAGGCGTGCCATGATGTCGGTGCTGCCGCCGGCGGCGACGGCCACGACCAGACGCACGGGGCGCTGAGGATACGGCTGCGCCTGCGCAAACGATGCCGCACATAAAAGGGCTATCGTCGTCGCCGTTTTCAGATTCACCATCATAAATATCCTGTCTTTGCGATTGAGCCGCGATGTTACTCCGTCTGCGCCTTGATCCCTGCTTCCTTCACCAGTTTGGCGAACTTGGCATGCTCGCTGCGCAGGTGCACGCCAAACTGCGCAGGCGTGCCACCGACAATGGTGTAAGCCTCGACGCGCGCGGCGTCTTTCAATTCCGCTGTTTGCAGTATCGCGCTGATCTCCCGATTCAGCCGTTCAATGATCGCCGCCGGCGTGCGCGCTGGCACGCCGACGCCGTTCCAGGTCTGGTTCTCGTAACCGGGCACAAACTCCGCCACCGCCGGCAGATCGGGCAGATGTTCCGAGCGTGCCTTGCCGGTGGTCGCCAGCGCGCGCACGCGGCCGCTTTTGACATGCGGCAGCGTGGTGGATGTGACGTTGAACGACACCTGCACATGCCCACCCGCAAGATCGGTCAACGCCGCCGCTACGCTTTTGTGCGGCACGTGCGTCATGTTCACACCCGTCATCACGCAAAACAGCGCCGCGGACAGGTGGCCGAAGCCGCCGATGCCAGTGGAGGTGTAATTGAGTTCGCTGGGTTTTTGCCGCGCCAGCGCGATCAACTCCTTCACCGAGTGCGCGGGCACCGCCGGATGCACCGCGAGAATCGCCGGTATCGACGACACCTGTATCACCGGCGATAAATCATTTTGCAAATCGTAATTCAGTTTGTAGAGATACGCATTCACCACCCACGGTCCCACCGGCGAAATAATCAGCGTGTGGCCGTCGGCGGGCGCGCG
>VFLF01000108.1 GCA_009885185.1 Nitrosomonadales bacterium
GCACGCAATATCGCCGATAGAACAGCAGGCTACCTATACACCGACTAAGGTTGGTGGCTATTCGCCGCGACCTCTGCTGCTGGCTGATTGTTCTTGCGGAAAAATTGCGCCAGTCGCTCCATGCTGACATAGAACACCGGGGTCACATACAGCGTGAGAAACTGGGAGAACACCAGCCCCCCCACCACCGCGATGCCCAAGGGGCGTCGCGTCTCGGCCCCTGCGCCGTAGCCCAGCGCAATCGGCAGCGTCGCGAAAATCGCCGCGCCTGTGGTCATCATGATCGGACGAAAACGCACGCTACAAGCCTCGACGATGGCGTCATGCGGATTCATGTTTTTCTCGCGCTGCAATTGCAATGCAAAGTCGATCATCATGATGCCGTTTTTCTTGACCAACCCTATCAGCAGGATAATCCCCACGAAACTGAAAATATTCAGTTCTTCGCCGAAAAGTATCAATGTCGCCAGCGCGCCAAATCCGGCAAACGGCAACGCCGTCAAAATCGTAAATGGGTGCCCGTAATGCTCGTACAGAATGGCCAATATCATGTAGATCAGAATAATCGTGATCAGCAGCAGCAAGGGCAGCGAACGGAATGCTTCCTGGAAAGCCTTGGCGCTACCGGTAAATGCACTGGAGACGCCCGCCGGCACCACTTCCGAGGCAATATCGTTAATGGCGTTCACCGCGTCTCCAACCGAGACACCCGGCGCCAGATTGAATGACAGCACCACGCCAGGCAACTGCCCTACGTGCGCGACCGATACCGGACCTACGCCGCTCTTCACCTCGGCAACCGCACTCAGCGGCACCATGGCGCCACTGGGCGCCGTGATAAACAGCGAATCCATCGCGTTGATATCCGACTGGAATTTGCGATCGATTTCGAGGCGCACCTCGTATTGGTCCGAGGCCCCATAGATGGTACTGACCTGCCGCCCGCCAAAAGCGTTGAATAGCGCCTGCTCAACTTGCTGCGAACTGATGCCCAGTGCCGATGCACGGTCGCGCAGCACCCTTACCTGTATCTCCGGGTTCCGCAGCTCAAGATTGCTGGATACATCCTGCACCAGCGACAATGAACGCAAACGCGCCTCCATCTCCTCGCCCGGCTTATACAAGTTTTTCAACTCGGTCCCGGTAAGCACAAACAGATAATCACTGGTCGATAATGTTCCTCCGATGCGGATGGCAGGCGGGTTCGACAGGAACAAACGCACCCCCTGCAACGCGGCCGCCTCGCGGCGTATCTGCTGGATAATCTGATCCGCCGTGTCGGTACGCTGATCACGAGACTTGAGGCGAATAATGTACCGTCCCACATTTTCGCCGACGATACCGCCCACGCCTTGCCCTGCGGTAGACATTACCGACTCGACATTCGGATTTTTCTGGATAATGTCCGCCACCTGCTGTTGGTAGCGAATCATTTCGGCGAATGTCACGCCTTCGCGCGCGCGGGTATTGCCATTGATCACGCCGGTATCCTGGCGCGGGATAAAGCCCTTTTGCACCTCGCCATATAACCAACCGGTCGCCACCAACACCAGCACCGAGCCCACCAGTACGGATCCGCGATACTTAAGCGTCCACCGCAAGCTCGACACATAGCCACGGCGCGATGCATCGAAGACACGCTCCGACCAGTTGAAGAGGCGCCCGTGCTGATGTTCGTTTTTCAAAAACAGACTGCACAGCATCGGGGTGATGGTCAACGACACCACACCGGATATCAACACCGCGATCCCAACGGTAACCGCAAACTCACGGAACAGTCGACCGACCATGCCCTCCATGAACAAAATCGGCAGAAACACCGCCGACAGCGAAACCGTCATGGTGACGACCGTAAAGCCGATTTCCTTGGCTCCGTCCAGCGCCGCCCGCATACGGTCTTTGCCCATCTCGAGATGCCGCGTGATGTTTTCCAGAACCACGATCGCATCATCCACCACGAATCCAACGGCGAGTGTAATGGCCATTAACGACAGATTGTTAAGGCTGTAGCCGATCATACTCATCACGGCGAACGTTCCGAGGACAGACGCCGGCAACACCAGCGCCGTGACCATCGTGGCGCGGAGATTTCGCAAAAACACCATGATCACGCCAATCACCAGAATGATCGACAGCACCAGCGTGAAGTTCACCTCGTGTATCGAATCCCGTATGAACTCGGAACGATCAACCAGCACGTCCAACTTTGATCCGGCGGGCATACTTTGTTGTATTTCTGGCAGCAGTTCCTTCAACTTGCTCACCACTTCAACCGTGTTCGATCCCGGCTGGCGATAAATCGCCAGAATCAATGCGCGATCGCCGTTGAACCAACTGCGAATTTTTTCGTTCTCCACCGTATCCACGGCGCGGCCTATGTCTGACAGACGCACCGGCATGCCATCCTTGTACGCGATGATCAGCGGATTAAAGTCTTCCGCAGTCTGCAACTTACCTTGGGACCTGACGGTATAGGTGCGCGCCTTGCCCTGCAGCGAGCCGGACGGAATATTGGAGTTGGCCCCCTGAATCGCGCTAACCACTTTTTCCAGTCCAAGGCCGCGTCTGGACAACGCGTTAGGATCGACGAACACGCGCACGGCATACTTCTGCGAACCGAATACCTGCACCTGCGCCACACCGTTGATGGTCGAGAATCGTTGCGCGATATTCGCGTCCGCGAATTCGTCCAGTTTCGACATCGGCACCTGGCTGTTGGACGACATCGCCAGAATCAGCACCGGCGCATCCGCCGGATTCAGCTTGCGCAGAGTCGGCGGTTCCGGCATTTCCGAAGGCAACCGGCGTATTGCCTGGGATATCGCGGTTTGCACATCCTGCGCCGCCGTGTCGATATCCTTTTGCAACGAGAAAGTCAGCGTAATGCGCGTATTGCCGGACGACGACGATGACGTCATTTCATCCACACCCGATATGCGGCTGAATTCGCGCTCCAAAGGCAAGGCAACCGTATTGCCCATCACCTCGGGACTGGCGCCGGGAAGCCGTGCCGTCACGGAAATGGTTGGAAAGTCGACGTTCGGCAGATCATTGACCGGCAGGGTGGTAAATCCGAGCCAGCCGAAAAACATGATTGACACGAACAACACACTGGTTGCTATGGGACGTTCGATGAAAATACGCGACATGTTCATGAGCTTGCTCCTTACCCGGATTATTCCTTGGATTTATCGCTTTTCTTGGCCTTGGGGCCATCACCATCGGCGCCCGCTTTATCGGCCTTGCCAGAGCCGTCGGAAGGGGTTACGCCGCCATCGGCGGCTTTCTCACCCTTGCCTGCTTCCTTGTCCGCCGGTTTACCCTCGACGCCGTCAGCGCTCTTGCCCTTCTCGCCCTTCCCACCTTTGCCGCCCTTGCCACCTTTACCGCCCTTGCCTTCGCCTTCACCGCGCAGCGTTACCTGCGAACCGGCGCTCAACGTCGGCGGCACCTCAATCACGATCTGTTCATTGCCCTTCAGTCCCTTGGAAACCACAACCTGCTCACCCAACTGACGATCCACGGTCACATTTTGCATTTGCGCGCGGCCGTCTTTCACCACGAACACAAAGGGACCGTCCTGCCCCGGCTGTATCGCGCCCTCGGGCAAGGTCATCGCATCCTCCTCCACTCTTAACACGATGCGCGCAGACACGAACTGGCCGGGCCATAGCTCCTCATTTTCATTCTTGACGCGCGCTTTGACCAATATCGTTCCGGTCGTCGGGTTCACGCTATTGTCGATGAACACCAGCGTACCGGTCGCAATGGCGGCACCACCGCTGCCACCCACGATCTGCACCTTGAGTTCCTGCTTGCCCCAGAGTTCCCGTATATCGTTCAGACTGCGTTGCGGCACGCTCAAGGCTACCAAGATAGGCTTGGTGCTGTTCAACACTACCAACGGCGCCCCCCCGGTTCCCGCAGTCACCAAGTTCCCTGCCTTGACACTCAGGCCACCCGTACGGCCAGAGATAGGCGCGATGATCTGTGCATAGGAAAGCTGCAATTGCGCCGCCTGCACTACCGCCTTGTTCGCGGCGACCGTGGCCTCCAGTGACTTCATCTGCGTCGCCGCCACATCGTATTCCTGACGGGTAATGTATTCCTTTTCCGCCAGTGGCCGCAGGCGCGCCTCCTGCGCGCGAGCTTGCGCGAGTTGCGCCTCGTCCCGCATCGCGGCAGCCTGTGTTTGCGCCACTGATGCCTGCATCGGCCGCGAATCCACGGTAAATAAAACCTGCCCCTGCTTGACGTAATCGCCTTCCTTGAAATTCACCGCGGTCAACGTCCCGCTTGTCTGAGGACGTACTGCGACGCTGTGCTCGGATTCCACACTGCCCACGGCGTCTATCACCACCGGCATCGCCTGACGTTTGACATTGATCGTGCGCACCGCGATCGGCCCGCCCTTACCCTTACCCTTGCCCTTACCTTTTTTCGCCTCAACCTTGCCAGCGGCGGCGCCTTTATCCTTATCCGCGCCACTGGTGGATTTTTGCCAATACCAATAGGCACCCCCACCTATCGCCGCGATCAAGCCAAACACCAAGAGTATAGATAAACGCTTCATTGTTTTTTCTCTGTAGTTGCCGGGATCATGTTGTTCGCCCCCAGCGTGTAATTCAAACGCGCCAAAACGGTATACCAGTCCAGATAGGACTGAATCTGCTGCGTGCGTGCATTAGCCTCATCCTGCTGCGCGGTGATCAGGTCGAGGATGGTGCCAAATCCGCCTTGGTACCTGGCAAGTACCGCCTGCGCTGTTTGTTCAGCGGACCGCACTTGCGCTTCCGTCGTCTTGATACTGGTCGTTACCGTCTGCAAGTCATGGTACGCCTGCCACACTTCCAGTTGCGTCTGGCGGAACAACACGTCGCGCGCGGCCTCCGCCTGCTCCGCCTGCGCCTGCGCCTGCCGAATCTGATAGGTATCCTTGAACCCCGAGAATATCGGGATACGCACGTTTAATTGGTACGACTGCGGACGCGTAGACGGACGGTCGGGATGCCAGTTGCTGGTGTATTCGTTGATCGCATAGCTGCCGGTTAACTCGATGGACGGCAAACCCACCTTCGATGCAGCCTCGGCCGTGGCTTTGGCCGCGCGCACCTGCGCTTCGGCCGCCACCAAATCCGGACGCGTCGCCTTCGCGCGTTCCAAAAATTCATTGATCGATGCCACCACCGGCTGAATTTGTGGCGGCGCCGACAGGGTCTGCACTCTCACCGAGCTGTTGGTCTGCAAGCCCACTGCGGTAGACAATGCGCCACGGGATTTTTCAAATTCACCGCGGCTGCGCGTCAACACCAGTTGCGCCTGCGCCACCTGCGTTTCCGCGCGAAACACGTCGCCCGCCGTCGCCACACCGGACTCGCGCCGCCGGCGCGCGGCATCCAGCGCGGTCTCGATATTCTTCAGCGAGCGCTCGTTCACGCGCACCAGGGCTTCGGTACCGATCAACTGGTAATACGCCTGCTCAACCAGAAAAATTACATCCTGCAACGTACGGTTTTGGGCCAGGTTCGCCGCGAGCAGCCGGTATTCCGCAGCCTCGGTACGGTCATCGCCCAGCCCAAAATCAAACAGCGTGTAGCCGAAACTGATCGCGGGTCCATAACGATTCAACCAAGGCGACGCGGATCCGGAAGTACCTGACACCGGTCTCTGCCGCTGGAAAGATAAGGACCCCGTGATCGTCGGCAAATCGTCGCCCTTGGCGAAACCCACCGCCGCCGCCGCAGCGCGCGCGCCAAACCACGCCTGACGGGTACGCGGATTGTTGCGTAACGCGAATTCCGTCAACTCCGGCAACGACAGCGCCCTGTCACCCGGCAGCGACTCTGTCGGCATGACCGTCATGACCGGTGGCAGAGGCGCCGTAGGCTCCCAGCGCTTGTCGGGCGCCGGGGCGGTCATTGCGTCCGTGCTAAACGGGTCTTTCCACCACTGGGCGTGCGAATGTGTCCCTACGACCGCCAACGCGACGCCCATACAGCGCGCCGCGCTCCTTCCTCCAAGAAGCCTCATTTTTTATGTAGTCCCGCAGCAATGACGTTTATTATCGAAAATGCAGTAATAAATCATAGCATCAATGCCTCAAAGGAAGGGTGGCTTTCCATATGCGGACTGCCCCGCCTCGGCTGCAGGCGGCATTCCCCGTTCCGCACTTATCTGCCCAAACGGTGCTGTTTGGAAAAAACCGCTTATCAATCAATAAAATATATGGATGCAGCGCATGCGCACTTCCTGCTATCGTCGTCAATTGCCTATTTTCCGAACAGTCCTGTTTTGGGGGTTATTTTGTCAATTCAACTTGTCAGGCCACATGGTGGAAAAGGCCTCTCGTCACTGCTGCTGACCGGCGAGGCCCATCAGGATGAACTGCGCCGGGCGCAAACCTTCCCCAAAATCCCCGTCAGTTCGCGCGAAAAGGGTGATTTACTGATGCTGGGCATAGGTGGCTTCACGCCGCTTACCGGGTTCATGACGCACGCAGACTGGAAGGGCATTTGCGGCGATTACAAGATGGCGAACGGCCTGTTCTGGCCGATTCCGATCACGCTCTCTGCCAGCAATGCAGCAGGCGACGCCATCAAGACCGGCGCGGAAATCGCGCTCACCGACCCGGAATCCGGCGACGTGCTCGCCACCATGAAAGTCACCGAAAAGTACACCATCGACAAAGCGCACGAGTGCCAGTCAGTCTTTAAAACCACCGACGCCGAACATCCCGGCGTAAACATGGTGATGGCACAAGGCGACATCAATCTCGCCGGGCCGGTAAAGGTGTTGTCGCAAGGCGGCTTTCCCGAGAAATACGGCGCGCTCTACATGACACCCGCGCAAACGCGTTCGGCATTCGAGGCCGCCGGCTGGTCCACCGTTGCGGCTTTCCAGACGCGCAACCCCATGCACCGCTCACATGAGTATCTCGCCAAAGTCGCCATCGAGTTGTGCGACGGCGTGCTGGTGCATTCGTTGCTCGGCAACCTCAAGCCCGGCGATATTCCCGCCGACGTGCGCACGCAAACCATCGCCGTGCTGGTGGAGAAGTATTTCGCCAAAAACACGGTGATTCAATCCGGCTATCCGCTGGATATGCGCTACGCCGGTCCGCGCGAGGCGTTGCTGCACGCGCTGTTCCGGCAAAACTACGGCTGCTCGCATCAAATCGTCGGACGCGATCACGCCGGCGTTGGCAGCTACTACGGCCCGTTCGACGCACACCACATTTTTGACGAGATTCCCAAGGGCGCGCTGGAAACGCAGCCGCTAAAGATCGACTGGACATTCTGGTGTTACGCCTGCGGCGGCATGGCCTCGGCACGCACTTGTCCGCACGACGAAAAAGACCGGCTGCAAGTTTCCGGCACCAAACTGCGCAAATGGCTCTCCGAGGGCGACACGGTTCCAGCCGAATTCAGCCGCCCCGAAGTGCTGGAAATTCTGCGTGAATACTACGCCACCATCGACACCAAAGACAAAGTTGAAGTCAAGCTGACCGGACACTCAGCGCGATAAAAATTATAACATAATCAAAAGGTTATAAACAAAAAAGCCGCCCTCACCGGCGGCTTTTTTGCGAGGCCATGATGGCGGCCAGATCAATGGATGATGTGATAGATCAGCGCCTACGGCTGTTTCGGTGTCTTGTATTCGATTTCCTTCTGGAACGGTTTCCAGACGGTTTCGTAACCAACAAACCCCTTTGCGTTGGGCGCCATCTGACGCGTTGTCAAAAAAAGCGCATGGCCATCAGGAACTTTGGTAGGGGGTTTTTGCTCGCTCATAAGTCACCTTTTTTCCGTAAAGTCAAAATTGCAAATACAAGTATCATAGCTTAGATTTGTTTGATGCCATTCAACACCGCTGCTCAAACTGGCCTCAGGCGTGACGGGTCAATATCCGCGCCCGCAATGATCGCCGCGCCCACTCTTGTCTCTTCCTCAGTGGCGTCGCGCACGGTCAGTATCTCGAGCCGAAAGACGACCTCTCTGCCGCAAAGCGGATTATTACCATCAACAGTCAGTCTCTCGTCGTCCATCCACGTCACGAGAAAGCTGCGGGTCTGGCCCCTGTTACTCTCCATCAGGATGGAGGTGCCGACTTTCCGATATTCCTCTGGGACGCTCTCGATGTAATCGGTAAAAACCAGCGACTCGTCTCTGGGGCCGAAGATCTGATTGCCATCGATTGGCACTTCGATGACCTCGCCAACGGACTTGCCCTCCAGTTGCTGATGGACGGAAGGGGCCAGAATTTCATTGTGCCCGTGAACATAGCCCAACGGGAATTCGACCCGGGTGAGGACATGCCCCGTTTTCTTGTCGGTCACCTGGTAGGTGAGCTCGACAAACTTGCCGTCCTGGATGGCTTCACTCATGTCAAATTCGAAAGAACCGTTCAGAAGATAGACGCGCCAAAAATCTTGACCTCGCCATTTTCATAGCCGAGGACCAGTCTGCCTAGCCATTCGCCTTGCTTTTTAGTGCTCCGCTGCCGGTAAAGAACCGTCACATGTTCGCCCCGACGAATAATGCCGAGCGAGTCGACGTCTTCAGACAGACTTCTCGCCAGCTCACTATTTGCGAACTGATGGCCCGCCACAACTTGACTCATCGCCATCGCCAGGGAATTGGAAAAGTTCTTTACGAAATCTCCGTATTTGCCTTCGTTCGAATGCGTGATGAGGGAGCGCCACAAAGGCCCGGCTATAGCCAATATCTCTTCATCGTTTTTTTCAATAATATTCATGCGGGTTCTCAGCGACTGGAAGCGACCCGCATTATAGGGCGCACATCACACAACCTGCTGATCTCTTCTGCGTCAGGCAGAAGGTCAACGTGAACTTCTGCCTATGGATATTACTCGTCCGCAACCAGGTGATAGCAAGGCGCTTTCTCCATGGTGTATTCGCCGGTTTCCGGATCGCGACGCGAAACAGTCAGCACGTGCCAGTTTGCGTCGTCCACCTTCATGGCGTCGCCCCGGTAGTAGTAACCCGGCCAACGGGTCTCCTTGCGGAACAGCGTGTGCTGCGTGACGCACTCGGCAGCGCGATGGCGGTGCTTCAATTCCCACGCCCGCAGCAGTTCGTGAATGTCCTTTGCGGCCAGGCTCTCGAGGTCTTCTTCCATGACCTTGAGCTTCTTGAGACCGATATTCAGGAGCTTCTCGTTGGTCATGTAGCTGACGGTGACTCCGCCGCAATACTCGTCCATCAGCTTCTGCAGGCGCTCCAGGCCCTGCTTGGGATTGATGTAGTGCGGGTTGACATCGCCCGCCACGATCTCGTTGCGGTAGACGCGGTAGTGCTCCATGGGCTTGTAGATCTGCTCCTTGCGGCGCTTGATCTGCTCATCGGAGACGACGATGCCTTCGCCCTTGCCGTCGTCGATGTACTTGCAGGCGGCC
>VFLF01000253.1 GCA_009885185.1 Nitrosomonadales bacterium
CGCTGTGATCAGCGTAATCGCCAACGCGCCGCCGTAGCAGGCCAGTTTGGCGGCCGTGCCCGTGCGTATGCCCAGATCGTGCAGGCTATGATAAATCCGGTGCGCGGCATGCCATGCAAACAGCGCTATCACTGCAAACAGAAAGCCCTTGCCGATCCAGTGCTGGGCGAACGTCAGCACCCGCGTATAGCTGAGCAGATCCGGGAGCAGCAGCCAGCCCGACGGTACCGTGATGCCGGTGATGAATACCAGCGCTGTTCCCAGCAGGGCCGACAGCATGCCGCCCGCGCCAAACAGCAGCCAGAAGATGGGGGCATTGGAGCGTTTCACCGCGGCCACCACCAAGCGGACGCAAATAGCGCCAGGGACGCGGCAATGGCGGCCGCCCAACCTATATAGGTGATTGCCGCAGCCGGGATCCGGCGCCCGCCGAGAAAAAGTATCGGCATGGTCTTGGGCATGATGGCGAACCAGCTCTGTGCATGCACCACCATGGCCGCGAGCAACACCCCATGCAGCAGTAGCGACCAAGGTGTCCGAAGCGCTTCAAGCCAGAGGTTCCACGCCGCCTCGCCGCGCGCGAGGCACACCACGCCCGCCATCAGCACGATCGCGTAAACGGCCACCGCGACCGCAGTGCCCTCACGCAGCATGTAGCGCATAAAAAAAGCGTCGCGGCGCCACCAACCCTGCATCGGCCGCACGTAGGGGCCACGCAATCCCTTGTTCATGATTTGCCTCCACGTGGCGTTACAAAGCGCAGAAAGTAATCTTTCGCGCTGTTCATCTTGTTCTGGTTAACAGCGTTGGCCGGGTCCACCTGCTTGGGGCACACTTCGGAGCAATATCCCACGGCAGTACAGCTCCACACGCCTTCCTCGGCGTTGAGTATCGGCATGCGCTCGGCGCGCCCGCCGTCGCGCGTATCCGCGTTATAGCGGTGCAGCAAGGCGAGCACACCGGGGCCGGTAAAGTCAGGATTGAGCCCGAACTGCGGGCACGCGGCATAACACAGCATGCAGTTGATGCAGGAGCTGTACTGCTCGATTTGCGCAAGCTGCTCGGGCGTCTGCAAGTACTCGTCCTCCGCCAGCGTGCGCGGCTCTCTGGGAATCAGGTAGGGCTTGATGCCTTCGAGCTTGCGCACAAATTGGCCGGCATCGACGATGAGATCGCGCTCGATCGGAAAATGCGCGAGTGCTTCGATGCGTACCGGGCCCGGCAGCAGGTCGCGCAGAAATGTGCTGCACGCCAGCGCCGGCTTGCCGTTCACCATCATGCCGCAACTGCCGCAGATCGCCATGCGGCAGGACCAGCGAAAACTCAGCGTGCCGTCCTGCTCGTCCTTGATCTGCTGCAATCCCTGCAGCACCGACATGTCGTCGGTGAACGGCACCGTGTAGCGCTGCCACACTGGCGCCTCGTCCATGTGCGGGCGATAGCGCAATACGTCGATGGCGATGGTTTTTTCCGCTTCAGGCATGTGCGCCCCCCGACGCCTTGCGTTCGGCTTCGGCCTTCTCCCCGGCGGCGCCGTACGCGCGCGTGCCGGGCGGCGAGGTGGTGATCTTCACCGGACTGTAATCGATACGCGGCGCGCGATCGCCCGCATACCAGGCGAGGCTGTGTTTGAGGTAGTTTGCGTCGTCGCGCTCCGTGCAGCCGTCAAGCCGCTGGTGGGAGCCGCGCGATTCCCTGCGGGCGAGTGCCGAGTGCGCCATCGCCTGCGCCACGTCGAGCTGGAAGCCGAGTTCCAGCGCGAGCAGCCATTCGGTATTCCATGCGCGCGAGTCATCATCGATACGCACGGACGGGTAGCGTTGCTTCAATTCAGAAAGCTTGTCGCAGGTCGCCTGCATGGTGGCCGCCGTGCGGTAGATGCCGCAGCCTTCTTCCATGCTCTGCGCCATTTCACGGCGCAGACTGGCGATGCGCTCTCCGCTACCGCGGCGCTCCAATACCGACAGCGCGCCGCTGCACGCGGCCGTGGCCTGTTCAGCGGTCGCGGCGGCACGTCCGGAAGTTGCCTGCCTCGCGAAGGCGGCTGCCTGTTGCCCAGCCACCTTGCCAAACACCAGCAGCTCGGTCAGCGAATTGGAGCCGAGCCGGTTCGCGCCGTGGATGCCGATGCTTGAGCATTCCCCCACGGAGTAGAGGCCGGCCAGCGGCGCGGCGGTCGTCCCGTCTGCGACGATGCCGCCCATCGTGTAATGCACCGCGGGCAGCACGGGTATGGGCGCACGCGCGGGATCAACCCCCAGATATTTTTCCGCCAGTTCGTAGATCTGCGGCAGGCGCTCGCGCAGTTTGCGTTCGCCCAGATGGCGCAGATCAAGGTGCACGACGTCGCCGTGCGGGCCGCGCATCGTGCGGCCTTTCTGCTTCTCGTGCCAGTAAGCCTGACTCAGGCGGTCGCGTGGCCCGAGCTCCATCGCCTTGTTGCGCGGCGTGGGCTCGGCTGGCCCCAAGCCGTAATCCTGTAGGTAGCGATAGCCATCCTTGTTGAGCAGAAATCCGCCCTCGCCTCTGCACGCCTCGGTGAACAGCAGGCCGGTGCCCGGCATACAGGTCGGGTGATACTGCACGAACTCCATGTCGCGCAGCGGCACGCCATGGCGATAGGCGAGCGCCATGCCGTCCCCGGTAACGATGCCGCCGTTGGTGTTTTCACGAAACACGCGGCCCGCGCCGCCGGTGGCGATGATGACCGCCTTGGCTTCGATCAGTTTGAATTCGCCGCTGTTGACGTCGATCGTGACCACGCCTTGCACACGCCCCTCGTCGACGATCAGGTCCACGCAAAAGTGTTCATCCAGACGCCGGATGGCCGGATACTTGATCGACGTCTGGAACAGCGTGTGTAGCATGTGAAAGCCGGTTTTGTCGGCGGCAAACCAGGTGCGCTCGATTTTCATGCCGCCAAACGCACGCACGTTGACATGCCCGTCCGGTCGGCGGCTCCACGGGCAGCCCCAGTGCTCCATCTGCACCAGTTCTTCATGCGCGTGCGCAACAAAGTATTCGACCACATCCTGCTCGCACAGCCAGTCGCCGCCGGCCACGGTATCGTGAAAATGTTCGTCGAGGCTGTCATGCGGCTGTGTGACCGCCGCCGCGCCGCCCTCCGCTGCGACCGTGTGGCTGCGCATCGGGTAGACCTTGGAGATGAGGGCGATAGTCAGGCGCGGGTCGGTCTCGGCGACCGCAATCGCCGCACGCAGCCCCGCGCCGCCGGCGCCAATGATCGCCACATCGGCCCTGAACGTTTCCACTAGCGCTCCAGCACGATCTTTTGATAAAGGCCGCCGAAGTAGGTCTGCTTCGTCATCCGGGCCGGTGCGCCGCTGCGTGCCATGAACGATTCTATTTCGTGATCCCACAGATCCATTGCGTACGGCTCAAGCTTGTGGAACACCGCGCGCATCAGCGGACGCAGCGGATGCAGCGCGACCGGGCGGTGATAATCAACAATGACAATTTTGCCGCCGGGACGCACCACCCGCATCACCTCGGCCAGGGTTGCGCGCCGCACATGCGCGGGCTGCTCGTGCAGGAGAAAGAACAGCAGCGCCTGGTCATAGCTGGCGTCGGCGCAGGCGAGCGAGGAGGAATCGCTCTGCAACAGCCGCACGCGCTCGTCATGCGGCAACTTGTCCGCGAGGTTTTTCAACTGGATCGGCAGTATATCCACCACATCCAGCCGGGCATCGGGTGCGAGGCGGCGCCGCAGCCGCGGTGTCAGGTTGCCATAGACACAAGCTACTTGCAGGGTGTTGCCATTCACCGAGCTTCCGAGATCCGCCAGCGCCGCGTCGCGCA
>VFLF01000895.1 GCA_009885185.1 Nitrosomonadales bacterium
AAAGACAGAAAACTACACAGCTTCGGCAAAAAGTACAAGTCCACAGCCAACGACATAACCTTTTCATTCATATGGCGTTTTGATGCAATTGCCCTGGGTAGCAGGCTTCGACGAGGCGCGAGCCTTGCCGTGCCGACAGCCCCCGGTTTGCCGCGATGTGGCCCATGCGATAGAGTCACACGCTTTCCGATGTGACGAAGGGAGTGCGTAATGAACACAACAACCATGGTGCGGCTGGTGATACCCGAAGCGCCGCCGCCCGCCGCCGTAGCGAGCGGCAAGCAGCGTGATTTGAAGGTGGATGGCATCCGCCTGGGCATACTCGATAACAGCAAGGGCAATGCCGATCATCTGCTGAAATTCATCGTCGAAGGCGTGAAGGCGCAAATGAAAGTGGCGTCGGTGGTGGCGCTGCGCAAGCCCTCGCCGTCGATCCCGGCGACAAAAGCGGTGCTGGATGAACTGACGGAGAAGGCGGACTGCGTCATCAGCGCCATGGCCGATTGAGGCTCCTGCACGTCGTGGAGTGTCCACGACATGTCGGAGCTGCGTAAACGTGGCTTGGTGACCGCGGTGATTTGCACCGATCCGTTTTTGAAATTGGGCAAGGCGCAGTCGCGCGTGTTCGGCACGCCCGATTTGCCGCTGATCGTGATCCCGCATCCGCTGGGCGGCATTTCGCTGGAAAAAGTCGAAGGGCGCGCCGAGGTGGCGATTCCGGAATTCGTCAGGTTAATCAAGGAGCACACGAAGTGAGCGATCTATCCGATTTACTCAAGGCGCCGGAGGCGAGTCTGGAGACCAAGGACGATTTTTTCGCCATCAACGAGCTGTATATGGAAAAGGGCTGGGGCGACGGCCTGCCGCTGATTCCGCCGACGGAAGCGCGCGTGGCCGCGATGTTGGAGTACTGCGACCGGCCATGGAACGAGCCGGTGGGCAAAATGGCGCCGCGTTATGGCGAGGCCACCCCGCTGCGGCTGGCGGCAAACGCGGTAATGGCGGGTTGCAAACCGGAATATTTTCCGATCATCGTGCTGGCGGTGGAGGCCATGTGCGACGAGGCGTTTAATTTGTATGGATTACAGGCGACCACGCATTTGTGCGCGCCGTTGGTGATCGTCAACGGCCCCGGCGCCAAAGAGCTTGGCATGAATAGCGGCCACAATGCGTTTGGTCCCGGCACGCACAGCAACGCCACCATCGGCCGCGCGATTCGTCTGATTTTATTGAATATCGGCGGAGCGATTCCGGGGCTGGGCGACATGTCCACCTTCGGCGGGCCGAACAAGTACTCGTATTGCGTGGCGGAAAACGAAGTGGGAAATCCGTGGGAGCCGCTGCACGTGGAGCGCGGATTTCCCCGCGAGGCGACCTGCGTCACCGTGGTGGGCGCGGAATGCCCGCACAACGTCAACGATCACGAAAGCATTTCCGGCACGGGCATCCTTACCACGATAGCCGGTACGATGATTTCAACCGGATCAAACGATATTTATTATCCGGATGCGATGCCGCTGGTGGTGATGAGTCCGGAGCATGCCGCCACGGTGGCCAACGACGGCATCAGCAAAAAAGATGCCAAGAAATTCATCGCGGAGCACGCGAAAATTCCGCTGGGCACGTTTTCGAAGGAGAACATCGAGCGGCGCTTTCGCACGGCCTTTGCTTCCGTCTACAAAAACGCCGGCATGGATGCGCCAGTGCCGATGATCCATCACGCTGATAACCTGCTGATCGCGGTGATCGGCGGGGCAGGCAAACATTCAGCGATTATTCCCACCTTCGGCGCGACCAAGGCGGTGACGCGGGCGCTCAAGCGCAAGGACGGGCAGTACGCTCAGAGCATGAGGGATATGCGGCGCACGTAGCGTCGCGCGAGCTACCGCATCAGGGCGCCTGAAATCCGGCGTCCTCGACGGCGTGCTTGAGTTGCGCGGGATCGGTCAGCGCCGCGTCGTATTGCACGATGGCCTGCGCCGGTTCCAGCGTGACGCGCGCGTCGGCGACGCCCGGCGCGCCTTTGAGCACGCGCGTGACGCTGTTGACACAGCCCATGCAGGTCATGCCGTCGATTTTGAGGGTGGTGGTTTCCATGATTGATTTCACTTTTGAGTTTGAGATTGGATGGGCCGCCAGCGCTTGAGCAGCAATGCGTTGCCCACCACCGACACCGAAGACAAGGCCATCGCCGCGCCTGCAATCACCGGATTGAGCAGGCCCAGCGCCGCCAGCGGTATGCCGAGCACATTGTAGAAAAATGCGAAAAACAGATTCTGCCGGATTTTTCGCAGCGAGGCGCGAGATAAACGAATGGCGTCCACCACGCTCATCAGATCATTGCGCATCAGCGTGATGTCGGCGGTCTGAATCGCCACGTCGGCGCCCGCGCCAATGGCAAAACTTACATCTGCGGAGGCCAACGCGGGCGCATCATTCACGCCGTCACCGGCCATGCCGACTTGGGTATCGTGGGCACGCAAGGACTGAATATGCGCTGCCTTGTCTTGCGGCAACATCCCCGCGTGCCACTGCGCAATGCCTGCCTCGCGCGCAATCGCTTCGGCGGTCAGGGCGTTATCGCCGGTAAGCATCACGGTCTTTACACCGAGCGCATGCAGTTCGCGGATGGCGGAGGGTGTTGACGCGCGCAGTCGATCCGCGATGCCGATGATGCCGAGGACGCGCCCGGCTCGCGTCACGAAGATCACGGTTTTGCCGGCGCGTTGCAGATTCGCAATGTCGGCTGCGGGTAGCGCCAGCCCCAGTTCCGTCGCGAAGGCGGGCGAGCCGAGCAGGGCTTCGCTGCCGCCGAGGTGCGCGCGCACGCCCTTGCCCGATAGCGACTGAAAATTCGATGCGGCCTCAAGCGTCAGTCCGCGTTCACCCGCGTGTGTGGTGATCGCCTGTGCCAGCGGATGTTTGGAGCCTTGTTCCAGCGCGGCGGCAATGGCGAGCACCTCATCACGATGGGTGTTACTGACGGGCACGACGTCGGTCACCACGGGTTTGCCTTCGGTGAGCGTGCCGGTCTT
>VFLF01000072.1 GCA_009885185.1 Nitrosomonadales bacterium
CAGTTCGCCCGCGATGTGGGGATTCGATCCCGCGCCCGCCGTGCCATAAGTGATCGCGTTGGGTTTGGCCCGCGCGAGCGCGATCAGCTCTTTCATCGAATTCACCGGCAGCGCCGGATGCGACACCAGGACGGACGCCACCGACGCGAGTAGCGAAACGGGCGCGAAATCGTTGACCGGGTCGTACGGCGTCTTGGCATAAGCGAACTGGTTGGTCACGAAGGGCAAGGTGTTGACGAGCAGCGTGTAGCCATCGGGCGGCGAATTCTTCGCGATCTCGGTGCCGATCATGCCCGTGGCGCCGCTGCGATTGTCGACGATGATCTGCTGGCCGAGCGCCTTGCTCAAGTCCGCGCTCAGGATGCGCGCAACGAGATCAACGCTGCCACCCGGTGGAAACGGCGAGACGATGCGGATCGACTTGATCGGATAGTCGGCGGCGAAAGCACACGCCGCCGTGAATGAAAGCACTACCCATGCCAAGGCTCGTTTCATTGAGTGACTCCCTCCATTACCCGCTTTTTTACTTCATCCGGCCTGCCCGCGAGATCCATATCCGCCAGCGACGGCCCCCACTTCCACGTATCAACACCGAGCAGCACGCCGAGTATCTCCGCGAAAGATCGGTGCAGCGGCGCCGCGATGCCCGCTTGCTCGGCCAACTGCACGCACGGCACGATAGCATACGGCAAATCGTCCGCTGCCCACGTGCGCCAGACGTCGGGCTGAAACGGCGGGAACGATTTGTATACGGGGTTATGCATCGCATCAAAGAAGGTGTTGCTCTTGAAGCCGTAGTACTGGTCGATGGCCTTCGCCATCGAGGTGTGCACCACACCGTAGGCCTCGCACACGCGCTTGCGTTCCGCGTCGAGCGCGTCGCCGAGCACGCCCGCCGCGGGCACCACGCCCTCCTGATAGAAGCCGAACTTGCGGCCGTCGATCTTCGCGCGTTCCATCGCGCCGACGTTCGGCAGCAACATCGCCGGATGCACGATCAGGTTGAGATTCTCCAGCCCGGTTTGCAGCACCGAGGACGCCGCCGTGAAATCCGGGAACAGCGGCTTTAACGCCGCCAGCGCCTCGGCTGATCGCGAAGCGGGTACGGTTGCGATCTGTATGCCCTTACGCAAGCCCTTGGGTGTCACCACCGTGCCCTCGAAGCGCGCGGCGTGCGTCGGCGCGGGCGCTTCGGTGACAAGCACGTCTTCTCGGCCGGCCTTCCTCAACAGCGGCGTCAGGCGCGCCGCCGGCCAGTAACCGTGGCTTTGCACATGCACCACGGCGCCGCGCGCGAACTCAGGAATCATCGCGCGAAACTTCGCTTCGAGCTGATGCATGTCCACTTCGATCAGCACGGCCTCGGCATCCTTCAACGCTTCGGCGGTGGTGTCGCAGATTTTGTCGAGCTTCGCGAAGCCGGTTTTCTTCGAGATGAGGTGCTTCGCATCGCCCTCAACAGTAAAGCCGCCCGCTTTGCGCAACGCCGCAAGCTGGCCCATCTGCTCGGGGAAAACCGCGAAGCGAACGTCGTGACCGCATAGCGTGAAATCCGACGCGCACACGGCGCCTATCGCGCGCGCGGTGTTACCGATGACTGCAACTTTAGACATGCCGTTACTCCATGGGTTAATCGCATCCCTTTCTTACAACTTCTCGATAATGTTCTTCGCGTAATCCCGCACCATCTGGTAGCCGCGTTCCAGCGGGAAGTTGCACATCAGTTGGCGCACGCCCTGGCGCTCCAGTTCGCGCACCTGCTCCAGCACCTCGGCCGGCTGGCCCACGATGCAAAAGCGCTTGATGACTTCGGGCGTGACAAAGCGACGCTCGTCCGGGGCCACATAGACGTTGTGGCTCTCGTGCATCATTTTCTGGCGTTCGGCGGCCGGCCGCGCCATGTGAAACTCAAGATAGTCCTTCCATATCGGCCGCAGAAACTCGGGCGGATCCTCGCCGAATTCCAGGTGCCGGTCCATGGTGGAGTGCATGGCGGTGGTGATGGCCGGGCCGTATTCATTGACGATGCGCTCGGAATCCACCGGCTCGCCGGGGTCCAGCACGGCGAAGTTCACCCGCACCGACAGGTGGAAGTGCTCAAAGTTGTCCAGCACGCGGCCGCTTTTCGCCGCGCCCTTTTTGACGTTGGCTAAAATCTGCTCCAGCGTGCCCCCACGCGGCACATGCGTGGTAAGGCCGTCGGCGATCTCACCGGCCAGTGCCTGCGCCTTGGGGCCGTAACCGGCGAGGTAGATGGGGATGGGATCGCGCAGGTTACGATACCCCTTTTCGGTGAGCATGAAACGGATGGTGTGCTTATCACCGTTGTGCTCGTGCTCCGCGTCTTTGCTGTCCAGCAGGTTACGCACGCTGCGCACATAGGCCTCGAAGTTTTTCAGGGCCATAGGCTTTCTGCCCAGCAGGCGCATGGCAGTATTGCCGGTGCCCATGGCAAGAAAGCAGCGACCCGGCGCTACCATGTTGAGCGTGGCCATACCGGCGGCCAGTGTGGGTGCCAGGCGCAATCCCGGCACCGCCACGCCCATGCCGAGCTTCATGGTCTTGGTCTTTAACGCGGCAACCGTCAGAAACACGAAGGCGTCGGAACGAATCAGCCCGCTGTCGGTCACCCACAGGTGCGTGAAGCCGAGATTCTCGGCTTGCGTGACGTAATCCATTTCATCGAGCTTCGCCCAGGTGAGTCCGAATTCCATGCTGTCTCCGTATTGATAAACTTTTGTTTGCGGCGGTTTTTATTGCCGCTCGATGCCCGCCCGCTCAATGACAACCTTCCACTTGTCGATCTCCGCGCGCATCAGCTTGCGCGCCTCGTCGGGTGATGCACTTGCGCGACCGGTCGCGCCCATGTCGCCGAGCTTCTGCATGACATCGCCGGATTTCACCGCGGCGCTGATCTCCCGGTGCAGGCGCGTAATGATGGCATCGGGTGTTTTTGCCTTTACCGAAATGCCGGTCCACGAGGTCGCCTCATAGCCGGGCACGCCGCTTTCCGCGAGCGTCGGCGTGTCGGGCAACAGGGGCGAACGTTGCGTGCTGCCTATGCCCAGCGCCTTGAGGGCGCCGCTTTTCAACTGCCCGATCAGCGCCGGCACGGTTTCGACGACCAGCGGTATCTCGTTGCCGCGCAGCGCATTGATCGCCGCGGGCGTGGCCTTGAACGGTATTGTTTGCGCCTGGATGTTTGTCATCGAGGTAAACAATTGCACCGCCAGGTGCTGCGTGGTGCCAATGTTGCCGGTGCCGATACTCAACTTGCCGGGGTGCTTCTTCGCGGTCGCCAGCACATCGGCAACGGTGTTCATGGTTGCATTCACGTTGGTGGCGAGCACAATATCGAAGTACGCCAGCGTCGATATGGCGGTGAAATCCCTGGCGACATCATAGGGCAGCGACTTGAACAGACCCTGGCTGATCGCCGAGCCGTTGCCGGCCTGAACCAGCATGTAACCATCAGGCGGCCCCTGCAAGGCGATGTTCGCGGACACCACCATGCCCGCGGCCGGACGATTGTCGATGACGATCTGCTGACGCATGTTATCGGTCATTTTTTGCGCGACGATGCGCGCGGTGAGATCACCGACGCCGCCCGG
This sequence comes from Nitrosomonadales bacterium, assembly GCA_009885185.1. The sequence continues at coordinate 3,612 of VFLF01000072.1, forward strand.
CGCGAACGGCACCAGCCATCGTATCGGCTTGCGTGGATAATCCTGTGCAGCGGCATGTGCGCAAACAGCAAGCGCGACGCACGCCGCGACCAGACTCCGCACGATTATCTTTTTCAGGTTCATCTGCTTTTCCGTGGGCCTCTACGGGACTCCCGATACATACAAGACAGAAAACAAAAGTCTCACTGTCATTCCCGCGCAGGCGGGAATCCATAACACTGTGCCATTTTAGACGGGCTTATGGGTTCCCGCCTTCGCGGGAACGACAGGGATGGCGAGGTCTCAGGCAGCCGTGATCTGCTCCAGCGGCGTCGGCGTGGCCTTTTGCAGGGCCGGCAGCAACTCTTCCGACATCAGCCGCATGCTGGCCATGGCGCTGGCGGCGGGCATGCCGAGAAAGTGCGTGCGGAACACGAAGTGGGTCACGCCCAGTTCATTGATGTAGGGCTGAAGCTGATTCCAGCAGTCTTCGGGCGAGCCGATCACGAAACGATCCTGCACCAGTTCTTCAAACGACTTGTCGATGCGCTCGTGTTCCGGCATGGCTTTGTCGCTCTCCCACTGCGCGTAGGCCTTGTACTTCTCCGAAATATACGGCCCCGCCAGCGCCATGGCGGTGGCGCGATCCTTGGCGCAAAAGATTTCAATGCGGCAGGGGTTTTCTTTCGGCAGGGGTTTGCCGGCCTTGCGCAGTTCGTCCTTGTAGATCGCCAGCCGTTCTTTATGCGTAGCGAGCGTGGCCTTGGGGCTGTGGTAAAGGCAATCGCCCAACTGCGCGGCGCGACGGATGGCATTGGGATGCTTGGCTGCAAACCATATGGGCGGGTAGGGCTTTTGCACGCACTTGAGCGAGAGGTGTGCATCTTTCAATATGCAGGTGTCGCTTTCGTAACTCACTTTGTCTTCTGTCCACAGCCGTTTGGCGACGACGAGGCATTCCTCGAAACGCTGCACCCGCTGGCCCTTGCGCACGCCAAACGCCTCGAACTCGGTGGTGCGGTAGCCCAGCCCCACGCCGAAAATCAACTTGCCGCGCGAGATCACATCGAGTGTGGCAATGGTCTCGGCGGTGTAGACGGGGTTGTGCAAAGGCGCCAGCAGAAGCCCCAGACCCAGCGACATGTCCCCCGCGTCGGCGGCAAGACGGGCAAGATAGGGCACCATTTGCAAACCCTGATTGCCGCCCTCGTTCAAATAATGCTGCCCGGTAAAGTACGAGTCCCATCCGCTGTCGCGGGCCTGCCGCACGATCACGATCTGTTCGTCCAGGGCTTGCACCATATCCGCCCCTTCGTACTGCTGGTTGCCGATCATGATGCCTGCTTTTACGCCACTCATTTTTGTTTCCTTCTACCCAAGATGCTGCTTAAAAAATTCCACCGTCAGCGCCAACGCGCGATCCGCGTCATCCTTGCGAAACGGCTTGCCGCCATGCCGCGCGAATGCGTGATCGGCGTCGGGATATTTATGGATGGTCACCAGCGGGTTGGGTGAAAGCCGCCGCTCCAGCAACTCGTTCACTTCGGCCTGCACCCAGCGATCTTTCATCGCCATGTGCAGCATGAACGGGCGGTGCAGGTTTTTCACTTCGCGGATGTTGTGCTCAATATACGTGCCGTAGTACGCCACCGCGCAGTCGATGTCAGTGCGGCAGCACAGCAGATAACACAGCTTGCCGCCGAGGCAATAACCGACGGCGCCGGCGCGGCCGTTGCACTCCGGCAGGCCCGCGAGGTATTTCACCGTGTCTTCCATGTCGCGCACGCCGAGGTCGTAATCGAACTCGTAATACAAATCGAACGCCTTTTTGCCGTCTTCCGGGTTGCGGTCGGACAACTCCACGCCCGGCTCCTGCCGCCAGAATAAATCCGGCACCAGGCACACAAAGCCGGCTTCCGCGAATTCGTGCGCGTGCTGGCGCATGGTGTCGTTCACGCCCCAGATTTCCATGATGGCGACGATGCCGCCTTTGGGCGGGCCGTCGGGCACCGCGAGATAAGCGCCCATCATGCCGTCGCGCAGCGGGACCTGGATATTTTTCGTTTTCATAACGACCCTAAAATCAAAACCTTAGACACAGATTTCGCAGATTAACCGCTCGGTTTTAATCTGCGTAAATCTGCGAAATCTGCGTCGAGGATGTTGCCCTTACTGTTGTTTTATCCCCGCCGCCTTCACCACCTTGCCCCACTGCGCGTATTCCTGTTTCAGCAGATCGGCAAAGGCTTCCGGCGTGGAGCCGATGGTTTCCACCGCCATCGCGGTCATGCGTTCTTTGGTTTCGGGCGTGGCCAGCGCGCGTAGCGTATCGGCGCGCAATTTCATCACCAGCGCGCGCGGCAGCCCCGCGGGCCCGAGCAGGCCGTACCAGCCCGAGGTATTGAATTGCAATCCGCTCTCCGCCACCGTCGGCAAATCGGGCAGCAATGCCGAGCGTTTGTCACCGCCCACCGCCAGCGCGCGCAGGCGGCCCGCTTTCACCTGCGGCAGCGCCGCCGACAAGCCGTTGAACATCATGTTCACTTCGCCCGCGAGCAGCGCGGTCATGCCCGGCCCCGCGCCTTTGTACGGCACGTGGGTGATTTTCACGCCGGCGGCGAGGTTGAATAATTCGCCGGCCATGTGGATACCCACGCCGGTGCCGCCGGAGGAGAAATTCAGTTTGCCGGGTTGTGATTTTGCGTAATCAACCAGCTCTTTCACCGATTTCACCGGCAGGCTGGGATGCACCAGCAGCACGTACGGCGCGGAGGCCGCCAGCGTAATCGGCGTGAAATCCTTATTGGTGTCGTACGGCACCTGCTTCACCAGATGCGGCACGATGGCGAGCGGGCCGGAGAAGCCCATCAGCAAGGTGTAACCATCAGGCGCGGATTTCGCCACGATCTCGGCGCCGATCAAACCCGCCGCGCCCGCACGATTGTCGACCACGATTTGTTGGCCGAGCATGTCGCCAAGGCTGATGCTGATCGCGCGTGCGATCACATCCACGGGACCGCCCGCCGACGACGGCGCGATCATGCGGATGGGGCGGTTGGGGTAGTTCGCGGTTTGCGCAGAGGCTAGCGTGGCAAGGCATATGCTTGCGGTCAGAGTGGTGATTCGCAGCCAGTTCATGTTCATCCTTTACCCGTATTTACCGGTTACTTGGTGCGCGATGTCAACGCCGCCGCGCCGCGCGGTGCGGTATACGGCAGTGTGTCGAGAAAATCCCGCGGTGCGTCGTCGCCATTACACCATTCCACGAAATCATCCACCGTATCCAGATCAAACGCCAGCGCCGCATGCACGCACGCCGCCGTGCGCGCGCCGCGCGCATTGCCCTGCGCGAGGTGTCGTGCGTAACTGTCTGCGCCGAACGCAAACTCGCGCACGCCCGCATTCACCAGCAGCGCATTGGTGCCCGCGTGATGCCGGTCAGGCGCGATCACCACGTCGGCGCCGGCAACCGGCACGGCCTCCAGCGCCTGCAATGCCGCCACGTCCATCCGAGGAAGATCGCACGGCAGCACCAGCAGGCGTTGCGCGCCCCGCGCGGCGGCGTACGCGGCCGCCTGCGACAGCGCGTCATTCAAATCCAGCGTAGCGTCCTGTTCCGGAAGTGCAACCGCGCCCGCTTTGCGCGCGAGTGCGCGCGTCACCTCGCATGGGCTCACCACGATGCAGCGTTGCGCGCCATGGACATCTCCCAGCCACTGTGTCACCACACCCAAGGTGCGCGCGAGCAGCCAGCGATTCAGTTTGCCGCGCGCCACGTCGCTCAACACGGCAGACAAACGCGACTTGCCCGCGTTCACGCCACGATGCGGCACAATCACGTATAAGTATTTGTTTTTATTCATTATTTTGTGCCGCCGCGAATGAAATCACGCGCCGCGCCAGTGCCGCGCTTTCACTGCGATTGTGCATCAGCGTATCCGTCATCAACACTTTTTTATCCATGCGCTCGATCACGCCCGCCCATTTTGCATCCTGCCGGTCGATCACCCAATGATCGACGGCGCTGCCATAGTGTCGCGCCATTTCCGCGGCGGTGGGTTTGATGCCCAGCTCGCGCATCATCTTTGCCGCCGGGCCCTTGACCGCCGCGCCGCCGATGATCGGCGACACCGCGATCACCGGAAACGTGCGCGCCTTCAACCATGCCCTGATCGCCGGCACACTGAAAATCGGCGCGATGCTGACGAACGGATTCGAGGGGCACAGCACCACCGCATCCACGCCAGCACGCATCACGCGCGCCAGCGCATCGGGCACGCGCGCCTTGCGCGCACCGGCGAAACGAAATCCTGTCACACGTGGCTTGCAGCGCTGGCGCACGAAATAATCCTGAAAATCGAGTTCGCCGGATGTTGTTTTAACGACGGTGCGTACCGGCGTTTCACTCATCGGCACAATCGTGTGCCTGACACCGAAGCGCGCGGCCAGCTCGCGCGTCACGGTTGATAACGATGCACCTCGCGCCAGCGCCTCGCGGCGCAGCACATGCAGCGCCAGATCGCGGTCGCCCAACTGAAACCAGTCCGCGCCGCCGAGGCGTTTCACTTCATCCATGAAATTCCAGGTCTCGCCCGCTCGGCCCCAACCGGTTTTGGGGTTATTCACCCCCGCCAGCGTGTACAGCACGGTGTCCAGATCGGGGCACACGGTAAAGCCCAGGTGCTCGAAATCGTCACCGGTATTCACTACGATGGTAAGTTCACTCGGCGGCAGCACCGCAGCCAGCCCCACCGCGAGCTTCGCGCCCCCCACACCGCCCGCGAGTGCCACGATCATCGGAACAAATCCTCGGCCTCATCGCGCAGCAGTTCTTTGACCGAACCCTCGCGCGGCGCGTAGGGAAAACCGCGCACCATCACGGCGGGCGTGCCTTCATCCGCCTGCCCCATCACCAGCGATGCGGCGGCGGCCAGTTCATCGGAGGCGGCCACCTGCGTGACCCGCAACGTGCGCCCTTCGCGGTCTTTGTTGCCGCGCATATCGACCAGCGCGGGGAGCCCCGCCACGCCGATGGCCGTGCCGGTAACGCCGTGGCGCCAGGCGCGGCCGAAGCTGTCGATAATCAGCACGCCCATCTCAACGTCACACTTATCGCGCAGTTCGTCACGGAGCTTGCGCGCGGACGCATCGGGGTCTTGCGGCAACAGCAACACCGCTTCGTCACCGTCTGGCACATTCGATTGATCGATGCCCGCGTTCGCCATGATGAAACCCAGCTTGTGTTCGGTGATGATGATGCCCGGTTTCACGCGCAGCACCTTGTTTGATTCACGCAGCATGAGTTCGACGAGGCGCGGGTCTTTGTCGGCTTGCTGTGCAATGGTTTGTGCGCGTTCCGAGGGCGTAACGCTGGAGAGTGGCACTACCCGGCCTTCGGCCTTGGAGATAATTTTTTGCGCGAGGACGAGGATGTCGGCGGGTTGTGGGGACAAGCCGGTGCGCGTTAGCGCCGCCAACAATAGGCTGCCGAGCGACGCTCTTTGCGTCACTTCGGGAATTCCAGGCAGGGCAATAAGTCGGAGTTCGCGCGGCATGTGCGCGTCTGTGGTTGCCCCTCACCCCAACCCACCACCCCTCAAGGGGGTGCTGTGCTGAGTCCCCGCAAGCGGGGCGAGGGGGCGGCTTGGTGGCAATGGAAAGAGTTCCACGCCAACCAACAAAACGGCCCCCTCGCCCGCCTGGGCGGGAGAGGGTTGGGGTGAGGGTAGGGCGCGTGCGTTCATACTAAAGGTTACGTTAAGGAGATGGCGGCACGCCAGTAATGCGTATCCCCGACCCCGCGACCTTGTAACGCTTGTTAATCGCAATCAACACCGAGGTCAGCGCTTCGGAGGCAATCGAATTCGCCAGCACGCCCGCGTGCCACGCGCGCAGTCCCGCGTCGTGTGCAAGCCCAATGACCACTTCGCGCGCCTCGGCATCATCGCCGCACACCAGCACATCGCAATCGACTTCATGCGCGGGGTCTTTCAAATGCGTGGCGGACACATTTTGAAACGCAGACACCACTCTCACCTGCGGGCCGAGCCGCCGTTGCAACGCCACCACCGCCGACTCGCCATGGGGCAACTGCACGCGATCCACCTTGGGCGGCGCGAGCGGCACGGTGACATCGATCAGAATTTTGCCCGCCAGTTGCGCAGCCACGCTGTCCGCTGTCGCCAGTTGTGCTGCGTAGGGCACGGTGAGCACCACCACCCCGGCCTGCGCGGCATCTGCGTTGCTTGCGCCGCGCACCGTTGATTTGCCGCCGAGCAATTGATTTAATTCTGCCGCGCCCGCTGCCGCTTTGGCTTTATCACGCGAGCCGATCACAACGTCGTGCCCCGCCAGCGCCCAGCGATACGCCAGCCCGCCGCCTTC
>VFLF01000303.1 GCA_009885185.1 Nitrosomonadales bacterium
GGCGCTTGAGAGACGGCTATACCAGCAACCGTCAGCCCGAGCGCCCACCTTCGCCGAGCCCAACTACGCCGAGGTTCATCAGGAACTCAAGCGCAAAGGCGTAACACTGATCCTGCTGTGGGAGGAATATCGGCAGACGGTCGGAGAAGCGAGCTTTCAATACACGGCGTTCTGCACCCACTACCGGGCGTGGGCCGGCAAACTCAAGCGTTCCATGCGCCAAGTCCATCGCGCCGGCGAGAAACTGTTTGCCGACTATGCCGGCCCGACCGTACCAATCATCGACGCCCACACCGGGGAGATTCGCCCGGCCAGCATCTTCGTCGCCGTGCTGGGCGCGTCCAGTTACACCTTTGCCTGCGCCACCGCCGGCCAAACGCAAGCCGACTGGCTCACGGGCCTCGGTCGTGCGTTTATCTACATCGGCGGCGTCACCGAACTGATCGTGCCCGACAACCCACGCGCCCTGGTTAGCAACGCCAACCGCTATGAACCGGAGCTCAATCGCGCCACGGCCGAGTTTGCCGCTCATTACGGCACGGTGATCCTGCCGGCACGTCCGCGAAAGCCGCAAGACAAGGCGTAGGCTTCATATTGCACCTTGTGTGGTAGATGGAACGGTGATAAATCTTGGTGCCTGCGGCAGGCGGCCGCCTTTGCCCTTAATGAGCGTGACGTCGCCGAGCGGCTCGTAGAGACAGCGATACTGGTTGCCATAACGATGCTCGTGCAACAATCCTTCGTGTGCCCAATGATAGATGGTTGTCGGACAGACGCCTAGTCGGTCGGCGAGTTCGTTGGCGGTGAGCATGCCTCGCGCACGCAAACGTTCGAAGCGGTTCTTGAGGTGATAGGCGGCGCGAATGACGATGACTTTCTTGTGAGTAAATGACTGACCCCTCCAATTCTTGTAGCCCATCTCGTTAAGCCGCTCGGCGACCTGACAGTCGGTACACGTTTCAAGCAATTCGTCGACCGTGTTGACCACTTCAGGAAGGGTCTTGCGGATCAAGGCAATCGACTTGGGCTTATCGATTTCCAGCGATGTGTTGCGACCGCCGCGGAAGCGTACGTGGATGGCAATCCGATCCGCCTTGACCAAAGTGACGTCCTCGATGAGCAACGCCACCATGCGCTTTCGTTCGATCGGTGCAATGCGCCCATCATTCCATACCTGCGGGAAGTTCTCGGCCAGCGCGCGGATGCGGGCCCGAGCCTCGTCACCCAATAATTTCTGGTCAGCCGTCTGCTGGCGATCATGCGCCTGCGTGAGTGAATCAAGCTCACGCAAGCGATCATTCCAACCGGCTTCCAAAGCATCGGCGACGAGCCGGTTCGCCGGATCCACACTCAGGTAGCGACGGCGTGCCAGTTCGGCATCGTAGCGCGCACGGGCCAGTTGTTTAGCGCGCAGAGCATTCGCTTGTTCGATTCGACCGCCAATCTCGTCTTCTACCGCCAGCGCCAGTTCAATGGCAGCCGGCGCGACGCAGTCCAGCAACAATGCGCTGATCGCCTGATCGATGGCGCGGCCCCGTACTGACTGGCACGGCTTGCCGGCACGACGCACCGGGTTCTCGGTGCACATGTAGTAGGGCTCGAGCTTGCCGTCAACCTGCTGATAGCGCACGCGCATGCGTGCGCCACAAATGCCACAAACGACCCGCCCCTGCAACAGACCGACACCCTCGCGGGGCATGCTGCCCCGGGCGCCTTGGCCAAAGCCGGTCAGGTTCTGCTTCAGCGTAGCCTGGTTACGCTCGAACTCCTCCCAGTTGATATAACCGGGATGAACATCACGAATCAATACCTGCCAATCTTCCCGTGCGACTTTGACGACTCCGGGTTTGCGCCCGCCCCGATAGGCACCCCGCGTACGCCCGTAGGCGAAGGCGCCTGCGTAGCGCGGATTATGCAGGATCTGGACAGCTCGAGAATGCTCCAGAGGTCCCCACAACAAGTCTCCCTTGCCGATGCCGCGCCGGATGCGGCGCGGAAACTGCCAACCCTCGCGGCGGAATCGCTTGACCGTTGCGGTGGCTGAAGTGGTTTGGCGAAAGGTGTCGAAGAGTAATTGCACGGCGCCCCGAATCTGCTGATCCGAGTCCAGGACCACCGATCCGTCAGGGTGATAGACGAGCCCAATGGGCAACGGCATTTCCAATTCGCCGCGGCGTGCCTTGTTACGAATGCCCCCTTGCAGGCGCGCCTTGATTACATGCAGTTCTGCCTCGCTCATGGTGCCTTTCAGACCGAGCAGCAACCGATCATTGAAATGCGCGGGGTCATACACACCATCCTCGTCGCAAATAATGGTTGAGGTTAACGCCGCCACTTCAAGCAGACGATGCCAATCGGCATTGTTGCGCGCAAGCCGCGACACCTCCAGCCCGAGCACAATGCCGGCATGACCATTGGCGAGCTCGGACATCAGGTGCTGGAAGCCGTCTCGCGCCTGTGCGCTTGCCCCCGACAGGCCCAGATCGCTGTCGATGACGTGAATGCGTTCGATGGGCCAGCCCAGCGCCACGGCGCGATCGCGCAGAGCATATTGACGCTTGGTGCTCTCCGTGTTCTCGAATACCTGCCGCAGCGAGGATTGGCGCACGTAGAGGAACGCATCGCGCGCAAGATGTGAGGCGGTCACCTTCTGATGCTGATCAGTAGACATGAGTAAGCTCCGAGTGAGTGCGCAGCACGATATTGGCGAGCACACGAACGAACTCGCTGTCGCGTTGCAGGGATGGCGCAGATTCGCGCTCCGCGGCGAGCGCGGGGGATTCGGTCACATTCTTGAGCAGCAGCGCAAGCCCCTGCACCATGCCGTGAAACCGCAGCGCAGCGACACCTTCGGGGCGCGCCTGCCCACGCAGAAGTTCTTCGCGCAGCGCCTCGTAGGTGGCAACCGCTGTCTGTGGTAGAGGCTCTGGGGCGGCTTCTGCTACGGTTTTTTTTTGCGCGCAAGCGCGCGTTCGATGCTGCGCGGATGAACCGATAGCCCAAGTGCCGATTCGATTTCTCGCGCCAAGGCACGGGCATGCATCGAGCCGTCGCCGGCCTGGTGCTTCTCGATGAAGACCATGACCTGCGCGGTGAGCTTGTGCGCCCGCTTGGGCCCGCGTGGTTTGGGCAACAGGCCCGTTATGCCGTCGCGCACGAACGCCGCTTCGGCCTGGTAGAGCGTCGGGCGCGACATCCCGTAGAGCGCGGCCGCCTCGGCTTTGGATGCGCCATCGACACGGAAGTGGCGCAGCATTTCGTACTTGCTCTGGACCAGGTCGCGGGCGTCGAAGAAATCGCCCGACTGGAACAGCGGCGCGCGTACGCGCTCGGGGTGGCGATTGAGAACGCCTTGACGGTTGAGCCGTTCGCGCTTGGGGTCGGGTTTGGTCAAGTTGGCGTTTTGCGGGAGCAGTGTGTAATATATAATACGCCGCCATTAATGTGCTGTCAACAACATTTGCGAGGCGCCCTTCATAGGATACATAGATATGGATCGGTTGATTTCGGCATGCGCTCAAATGCCTATTAACAGTAGCGGCGCAATATACTTTACATATGCGGCGTAATTTACTTAACACGGCGTGTCGCCTCCCCGAGCCCGTCGAGCAGCACGCACAGCCGCTGCAAATCGTCTGACCGAAACCACGAGCGGCCCGCCGAGGCCTGTGCAAAAAGGTCCGGCTGCGCAACATCGGTCCACGACGCGAGCACTGAGCGCAGCCGCCCCTGTGCGTCGTAGTACATCACTCGATCCTCGCCCCAGTTCTGCCGGCGTGTTGTCAAGACAAACCGGGCTCCCCGGTTGGGATGGAATGGGTGAGTGATCGTGAAGGTTATGGCTGTAGAAGCGCCTTCACGACAGGCAGTTGCTGACTTGGGATAAAGCCAAGGTGGAGGTGGGTGTTCAGGTGGTCGAA
>VFLF01000701.1 GCA_009885185.1 Nitrosomonadales bacterium
TCGCCCTGATTGAAACGCGAGCCGCGCACTTTCACCAGTTCCCAGCCGGGGCCGAGGTAGCGCGTGCGCATTTCCGGATTGGCTTCGAAACCGCCGCACGCCAGCACCACCGATTTGGCGCGAAACTCCGTCATCTTGCCTTTCATTTGTGCGCGCACACCGGAGACTTTTTCGCCGTCATAGATCAGCGACACGGCGCGCGTGTCGTAAAAAATCTGAATGCCTTTGGCTTTAACCGATTTGTCGAGGTAATCCACCAGCCCCGCGCCGCCGCCGTGGGCTTCGATCGGCATGCGGCCGAAAAATTTGCGCTTGCCGTTGACCAGGCCCGACTGGCGGCCGAAGTTGAGCAAAAACTTTACACCCTTGGTGCGCAGCCACGCCATGATGTCCTGACTTTGCGTCACCAGAATCTCCGACAGATCGGGATCAGAGCGATACGCGGTGAGGCGATACAGGTCGTCGTAATACTCGTCGGTGGTGTTGGTGCCGAAATCGCTGGTGGCCACTTCGTCGTCGGTGACGTCGGTGATGCGCTTCAAATCGTCCACCTTGTCATAGGCGAAGCGCATCACGCCGCCGGCAAAGCGGCTGTTGCCGCCGTGTTCGTCTTCGGAGGCGGCCTCGAGCATGGCGACTTTGACGCCGTGCTCATGAGCAGACAGCGCGGAACACAGCGCGGCGTTACCTTTGCCGACAATCAATACGTCGAATTCGTGCATAGCAGTTACCTTGGAAGTAGTAGTGAGTTGGTGTCTGAAAAATCATGGGCCGCGGACGGCGGCGCATCCGGGCGGGCCACATTGACAATGTGCATTGTGCAGTGCCCGATGTTATCAGCCACCGCACACACGCTCAACCCGCGATTGAGTTCCGGCGTTGAATGTTCCACAATCAGAACTTTTCACCCTTTCGAGAAAATCAACATGGCGTTTACAGTCAAATGCTTGGTCGTGGCTGTCGCTCTGATTCCTGCTGCGGTCTGCGCGCAAGCCTATCCATCGAAGCAGCTACGCATCGTGGTCGCTTTTCCGCCCGGCGGGCCGATCGACATTGTGGCGCGCATGATTATGGGCAAGCTGGGCGAGGCGATGGGCCAGTCGGTGATCGTCGATAACCGTGGCGGCGCGGGCGGCGTTATTGGCGTGGACAACGTGGCCAAGTCAGCCCCCGACGGCTACTCGATGGTGTTGTCGAGCACCTCGCTCGGCATCCTGCCGCATGTGTATCCGAACCTGCCGTTTGATGTGTACCGTGATCTGGGCGCGGTGTCGATGGTGACCACCACGCCGGAGTTGCTGGTGGTGCATCCATCGCTGCCGGTTAAAAATGTAAAGGAATTGGTGGCGCTGGCAAAATCCAAACCCGGCCAGCTTAATGCCGCCTCCACCGGCAACGGCGGCTTGCCGCATCTGGTGCTGGAACTGTTCAAAACCGAAACCGGCACGCAGATCGTGCATGTGCCTTACGGTGGCGCGGCGCCCGCGGTGACCAACACGCTCGGCGGACATACGCAGATGATGATCGCCGATTTGCCGGTGCTGCTGTCGCATGTGCAAAGCGGCCGCCTGCGCGCATTGGCAACGACGGTGGCCAAGCGCTCCGCGCTGCTGCCCGATTTGCCGACGATGGCGGAGCAGGGCGTGCCCAAAGTGGATGCGTCGAACTGGTACGGTATTTTTGTCGCGGGCAAAACCCCGCGCGACATTATTGATAAGCTCAATGCCGGATTGAACAAAGCGCTCGGCGACAAGGAGTTGCGCGAACGCCTCGCCTCGCGCGGCGCCGACCCCGCGCCCGGCACGCCCGAGCAACTGGCCGCGATGCTCAAAACCGATTACAACAAGTGGGGGCCGATTGTTAAGGCGGCGAATGTGAAGGTGGATTGAGCGGATTAAGCGCGCAAACGCTGCGCGCCATCAAGCTTGCCCAAGCCGATGTCGAATGTGCCCAGCGGCAGGCAACCGGCTTTGCGTGCCACTTCCAGCACCATACAGTCCGAGAAACCCAATGACGGCTTGTTTCGGAAATGCGCTAACGCAGCGGTCACCACTTCCGGCTCCTGAATGGAAATGTCTTTGTGATCAAGCAACATGTCCAAAGCAGTGGCGATGCTCTTGGGGGTGATATCGTAGAGCGAACTCAGCACCCACATCGTTTCCACCAGCACCAGATGCGACACCCACGCGCCGTGATCGATAAAGGCTTCCGCGGCGGCCATCTGGCGTTTGTCATCGCGGATGATCAACCGTACAAGCACATTGGTGTCTACGGCATGCATGGATAAATTGAACTACGCTTTTGACTTGCCATGGCGACGCTTCATTTCGCGCCGTATGCCTTGTTTCAGTTCGGCAAGCGAGCGGGCCTTGGGCGGTGCAATGGAAGCCGCCGCGAACAGCGCGTGATGAATTTCTTCAGACGAATAACGGCCAGAGCGCCGCACCACGATATTGCCGTCGGCCTCAAGCCACTCCAGCACCGAGCCGGGGCCGACACCCAGCTTGCGCCGGATTTGCGCCGGAACCGAAATCTGTCCCTGTCCCGTTAATTTGGATTGAGCGATAGGCATAACGCGAATACATTACCACGGTAATGCGTCGAAGGCAACCGTAGTGCTATGGCGCGACCAGCGACGACGCCAACGGCAATGACACGCCGCGCAGGGTGTTGATGGCGCGCGCGGCATCGTCCATGGTTTGCAATGTGCCCGTATCCACCGGCAGCGCCTGTGCGCGCTGCACGCGAAAGCGCCGCTCGGCGTCGCCTGGCACCTCGATCGGCGCATCGGCATCAACGCGCCTCGCCGACTGCACGTAATCAATAAACGCACTCGCTTCCTGCTCGAAATGTTCCCCGGCGCCGAAACGCGCGGGATCAAACACGATGGCAAGCATGTTGTTGTAAAGGCCCGGTATGCGCAGCCGGTTTGGCAGCGGCGTCACGCCGCCAAACAGCGCACTGCCCAGCAAGTCACACACCATCGCCAGCGCGTAACCCTTGTGCCCCGCCGCGGTGAGCAGTGCGCCGAGCGGCGCATCGTACATCACCGCCGGGTTGGTGGTGGGCTTGCCCTCGTGATCGATCAGCGCGCCGGCCGGCGCCGACCCCTTGCGGTTGTAGGCGACACGCACCTTGCCCACCGCGATGGCGCTGGTGGCGAAATCAAGGAGTATCGGTGGCCCGTCGCGGCGCGGCAGGCCGACCGTGAGCGGGTTGGTGCCGAAGCGGCTCTGGCTGCCGCCGTGCGGCGCGACGATGGCGCGGCTGACCACATTGGTGAAATGAATCGACGCGAGATTTGCCGCAATCGCCTGCTCGGCCCAGTGGCCGACGCGCCCAATGTGGTGCGTGTTCTTGAGGCCCACGATCACTACGCCGTGCTTGCGTGCGCGCTCGATGGCGAGCTGCATGGTCTGAAACGCCATTGACTGCCCAATGCCGCGGTTGCCGTCCACCACCAGCAGTGTGTCAGTGTCCGTGATGATGGAAAGTTTCTGATTAAGCTGTAGTTCATTCGCCTGCAACGAACGTACATACGGCGCCACCATGCCCACGCCGTGTGAATCGTGCCCCGCGAGATTGGCGCCAACCAGATGATCGGCGGTGAGCCGCGCCTCATGTTCGCTGCTGCCGGCGGCGCGCCACAGGTTGAATAGCCACTGGCGGGTGGCTTCGGTGGGGAGTGCTACGTTGGCTTCCACGATGGTGTTCCTTGTTTGTCTTATTCGAGCCGCAGCAACTTGGCTGCATTGCCATACAGTATCTTCTGCAAATCGGCAGCGGGCAGCTTCAGCGATTCCACCAGTTCATTCGGCTGCTCGACATCCATTTTGGCGTAGTTGTCGGTGCCGATCACCACGCGATCCACGCCCACCAGTTCGATCATGAAGCGCAGGGTTTCGGGGTAATAGGCGAGGGTATCGTAGTGAAAGCGGCGGATGTAATCGCGGAACGGACGCGCCAGTTTTGAGGCGACTTCGACCGCGCCTTTTTTCATGCTGTGCTCAATGCGCCCGGCGACATACGGAAAGCAGCCGCCGGAGTGCGGCAGCACCACGTCGAGCTTGGGAAACTTGTCCAGCACGCCGCTGAAAATAAATTTTGTCGCGGTGGTCGCCGTCTCGAACGGAAAGCCCAGCGTATTGTAAATGAAGTTCGTGCCCGCCAGACGATCCGGCCCGCCGTAGTGATTGGGCTGGCCGTCGAGCGGATGAAACAGCAGCGGGTAGCCGAGCTCCTCGCAGCGCGCGAGGAAGGGCAGGTAGGCCGGTTTGAAAATGTAGTCGATGCCCTCCACCGAATTCGGCAGATGCACCGCGCGCATGCCGGGGGAACCGGCGACGCGATCCAGCTCTTTCAATGCCGAGTTGACATCGCGCATGGGAATCGCTGCGCCCGCGACAAAGCGGTCGGGGTAGGCCTGATGCGCTTTAACGGCGGCATCGTTGACGATGCGCGCGAATTGGTTCGCCGCCTCCAGCGTGGCCCATTGCCACGGCATGCTGCCCGACAACGTGAGCACATGGGTTTTTACATTGCGCGCGTCCATCCATTTCAGGCGTGCTTCAAGGTCGTGCATCTTCGGATCAATCGGCCCGCCGGAAATCGCGCCGCCTTGCTGCTTGGCGTAATCAATATAGCCCTGCGGCGTCCA
>VFLF01000170.1 GCA_009885185.1 Nitrosomonadales bacterium
GCGGCCGGGTGTATCGCGGCGACAGAGACGGGTTCGAAGTCCTTCACCGCGTCGAAGGGCAGCTTCTTGTAGATGCTCGGGTTGACCGCGAACGAGCCGGACGTGTGCAGCAGCGTGTGGCCGTCCGGCGCCGCCCGCGCCACCACCTCGGCGCCGAGTATGCCGTTGGCGCCGGGACGGTTGTCCACCACGAACTGCTGATTGAACTGCGTGCTGAGTTGCGCCGAGAGGATGCGCGCGGAGGTATCCGGCCCACCCGCGCCAAAGCCAACGATCACGCGCACCGGGCGGGTGGGGTAGTCCTGGGCCTGGGTTTGCGTGGCTATCGATGAGGCGGCAAGCGCCGCCGCCAGAAATACGAAACTATTTTTCATGATCATCTCCGAGGCAAAGTATAGCGCCAACACCCTGAACTGTCGTTCCCGCGCAGGCGGGAACCCATAACACAGTGCCACTTGAGACGAAACGACCCCATCCTACCTTCCCAAAAGGAAGGGGATACCCGCCTACGCAGGAATGACGGAGTGGCAGGTTACGTTCAACGATAATCGCTTAAGCCGCCGCCTCCGCAATAAACTGCAAGCGCGCCAGATGCGCATACAGCGGACTGTCGCGCAGCAATTCCTGATGCGTGCCCATCGCATGGATGCGCCCGCCATCCATCACGATAATGCGATCCGCGTGGCGCACTGTCGCCAGCCGGTGCGCGATCACCAGCGTGGTGCGCCCGCGCTCCAGCCGCTCCAGCGCGGCTGCCACCTGACGCTCGCTTTCGGCATCAAGCGAACTGGTGGCCTCATCTAGCAGCAATATCGGGCGATCCGCCAACAGCGCGCGTGCAATCGAAATGCGCTGCCGTTGCCCGCCCGACAGTTTGACACCACGCTCGCCCAAGTCTGTATCAAAACGCTGCGGCAGGCGTTCGATAAATTCCAGCGCGTGCGCCGCCGCGCAGGCCTCGCGTATCTCGGCGTCCGTCGCTTCGGGCCGGCCAAAGCGCACGTTATCCGAAACGCTGCCGGAAAAAATCACCGGGTCTTGCGGCACGATGGCGATGGCGCGCCGCAACGCCAGCGGATCGCAATGCCTGATGTCGGCACCGTCGATCAGGATGCGTCCCGATGTTGTATCGTAAAACCGCAGTATCAACGCAAAGATGGTTGACTTGCCCGCGCCCGACGGCCCCACCAGCGCCACGCGCTCACCCGGATTGATGTTGAACGACACCGCATTCAATACCGGCGTTTCCGCACGCGCCGGGTAAGTGAAATGCGCCTCGTCGAATCGTATCGCGCCTTTGACTTTCGCGGGCAACGTGATCACCGGCATCTGCGCCGACAGCGCGGGTGCGGTATCCAGCAATTCAAACAGCCGCTCGGTCGCGCCCGCCGCGCGCTGTATTTCGCCCCACACCTCCGACACGGTGCCAGCGCCGCCCGCCACCACCGCCGCGTAAAACACAAACGCCGACAGTTGCCCGCCGGTGATGCGCCCCTCGAACACGTCGTGTCCGCCGACCCACATAATTACGCCCACCGCGCAAAAGCCGATCAGCATCACCAGCGAAATCAGCCACGCTTTCACGCGGATGCGATGCACGCCGCTGGCGTAAGCGGCCTCGGCGGCGGCATCAAAGCGCGCGCGGGTGTGCGCCTCGTGCCCATACGCCTGCACGGTACGCACCTCGTGCAGCGATTCGTCGATGTGCGCCGACACATCCGCCACGCGATCCTGATTGTCGCGCGACAAGCGCCGCACATGCCGCCCCACCACCAGTATCGGAATCAACGTCGCAGGCACGCCCAGCACAATCAGCGCCGCGAGCTTGGCGCTGGTGGCGAATAACATCACCAGCGCGCCGGTCATCATCAGCAGGTTACGCAAAAACATCGACAGGCCGAAACCGATCACCTGACGTATCTGCTCGGTGTCGTTGGTCAGCCGCGATGCAATTTCACCGGTGCGAGCGGAATCAAAATACGCCGGCGATAAGGTCAGCACATGCGCAAACACCGCGCGCCGCAAGTCGGCAATGATGCGTTCACCCACGCTCATCATCAGAAAAAATCGCGCGTAGGTAGCGCACGCCAGCACCGCCGCCACGCCCACCACCGCGGCCAGCGCAACATTCAGCAGATGCGGATCGCGCGTGCCGAAACCGGCGTCGATCACGTAACGCAAGCCCTGCCCCAGCGTCAGCACGCAACTGGCGGCCACCACCAGCGCGATCAGCGCACCCGTGATGCGCCAGCGATAGGGCAGCAGAAACTTGCCGAGGCGCGTGAGTTGCGCGATGTCGCCTTTGGGTTGCAACGGCAGATTGCTGTTCATGGCGTAACGCTACTTTCGATTTGCAATCGTGGTTTTACTGGTTTGCCGCCTCAGCACATCGATCAATTGCCGCGCGGAGGGAGAAAGATAGCCATCTTTGCGATACATCACGCCAATGGTACGACGCCAAACGAGTTCCTTTACGGGCAGTACAATCAGCCTGTAACGTGGAGCCACATCCTCCAGCACCCGTGTGGACATGTAGCCGAGCAGATGGGTGGAAACTATTGTTGCTAGTCTTACATGTATTGAGCGTGTTTCCACCGCAACCCGCGGGGCAGACAGCCCGTGCTCCCGAAATGAGCTCAGCAGGAATTGCTGTGGCTTTAGATTAGCCACTGATAAAGTCCATTGCTCCTTCGCAAGGTCGCCAATCGTCACGCGCTTTAGTTTGGCTAAAGGGTGATTGGGCGATGCACAGACAACCAACTCGTCGCCATAGAGTGGCTCCTGAATAATCCCATCATATGCGGTGTTGTAATCATTGAAAATAAAATCAATCTCGCCATTGCGCAAACGTGGCACCATTACATCGTTGTCCTCCACGCTTACACTTATCGTAATTCTTGGCGCTACTTTGGATAACGTGGCATAGGCAGGCGATAACTCCTGGCAGACGGTTGGGCCCGTGCCTACGCGCAAATGCCCGGAGCGCCCGTGACTCAAATCGGCGGCTTCGCGTGCAACATCGTCAAGCGTCAATCTGATTCGCTGCACTTGTGCGAGCAACGCCGTTCCTACCGATGTCAATTCGACGCCCTTGGGCGTGCGTTCAAAGAGCTTGGCCTGCATGGAAGTCTCCAGGCGGCGAAGGCTCTTGCTAACCGCCGTTGGGCTAAGCTCCAGGACTTCCGACGCGCGCCGTACGTTGCCGTGTTCCGCAACGACCGCAAAATATTCGATATCACGCAGCTCCATCTTGTAAACCTTTATTCATCAGATGATGAAAGCTGGATGATTGCCGGAGCACACGCGCGATGTCAATATCACCCTGTATTGCACTTGGTCGCACAACCGGAAAAGGAGGTTTTATGAGGACTTTGCAGACAGTGATTCCTGGAATTTTCGTCGGACTCAGTGTGATCTTCATACCTGTGGCGACAGGCGCGGGGCAGAACTACCCGACAAAACCCGTCCGCATCATCACCGGAGGCGCAGGCTCCCTTACTGACATCGCGACGCGACTGATCGGACAGCAACTTGGCGAACGCTGGGGACGGGCGGTAGTGGTGGATAACCGTAGCGGCGCCGGACTGACCATCGGCACAAATCTGGCAGCCAAGGCAGTAGCCGACGGTTACACGCTGCTGTTGACGGACCGGACGGCAATTGCCGTTGCCCCCAATCTGCACAAGAGTCTCGCTTACGATCCGGTCAAGGACTTTTCCGCGATCACTTCGGTCGCTCGCACCTCTTTCTTGTTGGTTGCGCATCCATCTTTTCCAGCCGCGAATTTTCGCGAGTTCATCGACCACGCAAAGCGCAATCCAGGGGCAGTTAATATTGCCATTAGCGGGCCCGGGACTGGCAGCCATATCGCCACTGAACTCCTGAAACATATGGCAGCCATCAACCTGATACCGGTTCAATATAAGGGAGGCGGTGCGGCAATAACGGCGATATTGGGCGGCGAAGCCAAGGCAGGATTCAGTACAATACCCGTCGCCTTTCCGCACGTGCAGTCCGGCAAGGTCAAAGCCTACGCCATCAGCGGCAAATTACGGTTCAAGGGCACACCCGATATTCCGACCGTAGCGGAAGCCGGCGTTCCAGGCTATGAAGCAGAGTTCTGGATTGGGATGCTTGCGCCAGCACGCACACCGGCGGCAATCGTTGAAAAGGTGAACCGCGAAATCATTGAAATTCTTCAAACGCCTGCGATCCAATCCGCACTCCTTGCCCAGGGCGCGGATCCCGCACCCAGAACACCCATCGAGTTTTCCGCTTTTATTAAGAGCGAAATCGCAAATATGAAGAAACTGATCGAGATAGCCGGCGTGCGCGTAGAGTAGAAACAGGCAGTCACTGGTATTTGTTTTTATTTAATTATTTTTGATACCGATAAACTCTGTCCACCCGCCGTGGGCAGAAACATCGACTTGCCGCCCGCGCCGCCGCCGACGATCACGATTAAATCCTCCGGTGCGTTCATGATCGGTACCATCGAGTTGTCATCGCTTTGATCGACGAATTCCGGAAAGCGCGGGCCTTTGGATTTGCCGCGATTTTTCATCAGGCCCCATGGCTGGCGCGCCAACTCAAACAACGCTTGCTGGATATTGCGCTTGTTCCATCCCGCCGCCGACAAGTGCTGCACGTGCTCCAAGCCTAAAACCAAAACCGGGTGCCCCTGCGAATACAGATTGTTCACGCCGAGTGTCGCCATCGACGAGGCAAACGTGCGCATGATTTCCATCGCGTCGGTTTGAATGTTCTCGGTGATGCTGTGCGGCGCTTCGGCGTTGACCACCGTCACCACGTTTTGCTCGCGGCGAAAGCCGCGCGTGACATGCAGCGGCCCCCACGGATTCGCTGCTTCGTATTCGGCGATGCAATAGGTGTATTTGCCCGGATGCCCGGTTTGCGACGCATCTACCCCCGGCCCCGCGCCGCCGATGTTGACCAGCACCAACCGCAGCGCGCGGCCAATGGTGGCGTTCGCGCGCCAGCCGGGGCCGAACAAACCCGTGCCGCCGTTGATACGCAGTTGCTGCACGATAGGCCCGTTGACGATAATCAGCGGCGCACCGGCGTGCGTGGTGGTTTGCCGGTGCGCGAGGCCATACGCAGGCTCCGACACCGCGCGCAACGCCGCCACCACCACCGGCAGGTATTCCGGCTTGCAGCCCGCCATCACCGCGTTCACCGCCACTTGTCGCAAGGTGGCGCGGCCCATTTTCGGTGGCACCACGCTAATGAGTTCATCGGCATCGTGATCCGGCATGCCGTTGAGCATTGCCGCCATGCGCGCCTCGGTCGGCGGCACGATGGGCAAGCCATCCGTCCAGCCGTGGTCGTAAAAATAATCGTTGATCGCGTCGTAGGAGGCGTCGCTCTCTGTTATTGGCAAATCGGTCATGGGTTGAATAAAAACTTCAAAAAGCATTAGCCACAGATGAACACAGATGAACACAGATGAGGTCAAAACCCAAGGGGATTTTATCTGCGTAAATCTGTATAAATCCGTGGCAAAAAAGAGTTTCGCCCTTCATCGCGGCATCACCGCATCGGGCAGCGGAAACGGATGCTCGCTTACCTCGTGCGCCAGCACTTCCGCCGAGGTGGTCAGCGCGTGCACGCACTGCGCCGCGATATCGGCGCCGCGTTTTTCGATCAACGCCACGTCGCGGTCGCCCACCGGGTGCGGCACCACGACGAACGGCAGCGATGGATGGCCGATGCCTTCGGCCGTTACCTGTGCCAACGGCGCAAATGCGGTGCTCACCACGGTAATGGTGGGGATGCCCAGCGCTTCGAGTTCGGCCGCGTCACGCGCGGTCCACGGGGTTGACGAGCCTCAGTGGCCGACGCCGTTAATCACCGCGTCGCAGCTTGCCGCCATCTCTTTGGCAAACGGCGATGGCTTGCCCAGATAATCCTTGCGCCAGATTTTTATCTGAACGCCGTGCTCGCGTTGCAACTTGTCCACGATGCCGCGCAACACGATATCAGCGAATTCCTTGTGATTATCCAGCACGCCGATGCGCGCGCCCCGCAAGGTCGGCAAGCGCGTGGCGAGCACGTGCATGTCGGTTTCAATTGCGCCGGTGGGCACGTAAACGGCCACGCCGCCGATGGTGAGGGTTTGCGAATGCGTCATGGGTTGTCCCTTCAAAATGGTATCCTCCGCGACTCGCATCGTAGCCCGCCGGGCCACCTTGCGCCAGTCTTCACAACCCGAAACAAACGCACACCATGAATTTGATGATACGAACCCTCTGCCTGACCACGCTGCTTGCAACAAGCACCCTCGCCCACGCGCAAACTTGGCCCGCGCGCACCGTACGCGTGATCGCGCCCTTCGCCGCCGGCGGCACCGCCGATCTGCTGGGCCGCATCACCGCCGGCAAACTCTCCGAGAGCATGGGCCAAACCTTCGTCGTCGAAAACCGTGCGGGCGCGGGCGGCGTGTTGGGTTCCGAGCTGGTGGCGCGCAGCGCGCCCGATGGCTATATGCTGCTGGTGTCGGGCGTGGCCTCGCACGCGATCGCGCCTGCCCTGTCGGCAAAATTTCCGTTTGATCCGGTCAAGGATTTCGCCCACATCGCACTGTTCGGTGGCCCGCCGTCGGTGCTGGCGATACACCCGTCGCTGCCGGTGAAGGATCTGAGGTCGTTTATCGCCTTCGCGAAATCAAAACCGCGCGAACTCACCTACGGCTCGCCGGGCAACGGCACGCAAGGCCATTTGATCGCCGAATTATTCAACCGCACCGCCGGTATCGACATTCAGCACATCCCCTACAAGGGCGCGAGCGTCGCAGTGGTCGATGTGATGGCCGGACACACGCACGCGATCTCCACCACGCTTACCACCGCCGGCACGCAGATACGCGCCGGACGCCTGCGCGCGCTCGCCATCAGCTCGGCGGCACGCCTGCCGGATTACGACGTGCCCACCTACCGCGAAGCGGGATTTCCTGAGTTGGTGGCGAGCATCTGGTTTTCGCTGTCAGGCCCCGCCGCATTACCGCCGGAAATCGTCAACCGCCTGAACACCGAAGTGCGCCGCGCGCTGCAACTGCCCGACGTGCGCGCGCGCCTGCGGCCCGAAGGCATCGAACCCGGCAACCTTGACCCGAAAGCATTTACCGAATTTGTTGCAGCGGAAGTGAAACGCTGGGCGCCGGTGGTGAAGGCGTCGGGGGCGCGGGCGGATTGATTTCTGCGTGCGGTGGGAGGTGTCAGGCGCGAGGCGCCGCAGCAGCCAAGCGAGCAGTATGACCAAATGACCTGCATTTGACCGCCTGCCGGGGCGAGGATACAGTCGAACTTGGTAAAAAATAGCGTTAAAAATTCCTGGCATCCCATACGGTGCCGGCGCAGGCAAGCCGCTAAGGAGAAATGCAATGAATCAGCCGAACGAGCAAGTGATCCTGGAGAAGTTAAAGCGTCTGCCGCCGGAGCGCGTGGCGGAGGTGGAGGACTTCGTGGATTTTTTGTGTGCGCGCAGTGACGGGCGCGCGCTGACGCGGGACGCCGCGCGTGCGGCGGCTCCGGCCTTCGCGCAGGTGTGGGATAACACCGAGGATGCCGTCTACGATGCGCTATAGCTTTGGCGATATTGTGCTGGTGCCGTTTCCGTTTACCGATCAGAGCAACTCAAAGAAACGCCCGGCGGTGGTGGTTTCAAGCAGTGCGTATCATCAAGCGCGGTCTGATCTGGTGATCATGGCGGTGACGAGTCAGTTGCGGCCCACCGCCCACTTCGGTGAGGTGATGGTGCAGGATTGGCAAACAGCGGGGTTGCTCAAGCCCTCGGCCATCAAGCCGGTAATCACGACGATCGAGGAGTCGCTGGTCATTCGTGCAATGGGCAAACTCGCGCAGGGCGATGGAGCCGCGTTGCGGCGCATGATCGCGTCGATCTTCGGGTAGCCGTAACGGCTGACGGCGGTTAAAGACTACGCTCGCGACTGCGGGCGGAGGTGGGTAGTTCACTTCTTTGGCTGTCTAAAGAAGACGGGGAATGCTACTTAGCTAGACCTGTCCCCGTGTTCACTCTAGGCTTCGGTCAACGACACGATGTTAGGTCGCACCTTTGCACCTAACCACGCCCGATACTAGAGGGTACTGACGGCAGAAGTTCTCGCGGCAGACAAACTCCTTGATCTTGGCATTGCCTGGACGAATTATCTCAGGTTCGCCATGGAAGCCGCTAGGGCAAAGCTCCAGCGCACGCCTACGCCAATACGTCCTGTTCTGCTCAAGGTTGTAGTTGTAGCCGCCTATGTGCGAATACTCGAGAACATAGGTGTCGCTCCCAATCTTCTCTTCGAGATAGCCCTTACCCCCATGACATGAGCGCGGCAAGTTGTCGAAATATGGAATCAGACGCCATGTCCCGGTCGAATCGGACTATGCGTCTGCAATCACCGGAAACGCCTCCGTTCTCTCCCACGTCAGCGTATTGATAAACTGCCGCGTCTCCGTGCCCGCTGTGCGCGGCGTGGTTTCGATCACCAGCTCGTCACCGTTGACGGCAAACTTACGCACCTGCCGTGTGCCGGTCCAGGCTTCGTTCCATGACATGTCAACATCGTGGATCACGGTGTCGTCCTCCACCGTGTAGCGCCCGGAATACGCGCTGATGATCGATTTGAACAGGCGCACGCGCTCTGCGTCGGTCAGCACTTCGCCGGCGGGCGGCGCGCGGTTTTCCTCGACCGTGATCGACATCATGAATCCGCCCGGCGTATACAGGATGTAAGCCTGCGGCAGCATGTCGTTGCGCACTTCACCGGTGTCGAGAAAACGGCGCGAATATTTCCTGAGCTTCCAGACACCTTCAATACTGCCGGACATCACGCGCGCCCGATCACATGCAACAGCACCAGCAAGCCGCCGATCACCGCCACGTTGTTCAATGCCGCGATGCGCAGCATGTGGCGCCGCATCGGATCCTCGATCAGCCAGAAACGATGAAAGATCGCGCCGGCGATGGCGGTAAACGCGATCAGCAGCCACACGCCGATGTCCGCGTGCCAGCCGGAGAGCAGCAGCGCGCAACCTGCAAACTCCATCGCTATACCGAACCAAAAAGCAACCGCCGGCAGCGGCACGCCGAACCCGGCCATGCGCTGGATATGGTCTTTGACGCGCGCCGGCATGACGTTCAATGTGCCGGCGGCCAGAAACAAAGCCGCGATCATCCATTTGCCGGCGGTTACCATCCATGATGGATCTTGCTGAAACATTGCTTCTCCCTTTGTAGTGGTCGGTATTTCAGGCCACATTATGCCCAAACCCGATTATTGCCAAACGGGAAACTATCTCGCGCCAAAATGGCGCTTGTTTCCACACCCCCCCATTCCCTACAATCGCAGGCTGAAAAAAGGATAACCCCATGAAATTCGGCATTTTTGGCGGCGCCCGCGTTGGCCGCGCGGACACTCTGCACGACAGCCACGGCTTCAAAGATTTTATCAATTACGTCATCGCCGCCGAAAAAATCGGCTTCGAGGGCATGTTTCTGGTGGAGCACCACTTCACCGGGCAGGGACAGCTTTCCGCGTCGCTGAATCTGCTGTCCTATCTGGCCGCGAAAACCACGCGCATACGTCTGGGCACGGGCGTGGTGGTGCTGCCGTGGCACAACCCGGTGCTGCTGGCCGAACAGGTGGCCACGCTGGATGTGCTTTCCGGCGGGCGCGTCGATCTGGGTATTGGCCGCGGTTACCGCAAGGAAGAGTTCGCCCAGTTCTGCATCCCCATCACCGAAGCGCAGGAGCGCTTCGAGGAATGTTTCAACCTGATGCTCAAATCGTGGGCTAGCGACGAGCGCTTTTCCCATCAAAGCAAGCGCTGGAATTTCGACAATATCGTGGTGGAACCCGCGCCGATTCAGCGGCCGCATCCGCCCATCTGGATGGCGGGCGGCAGCCCGGGGGGCATCGCCTTTATCGCCAGCAAAAACCATAACCTGATGCTCGACCAGCTCGCCACCGTCGAGCAGGTGCGCACGCGCGTCGGCGCTTATCTCGACGGCCTTGAAAAAATCGGCAAGCCGCGCGACAGCACACGCTGCGCGGTAGCGCGCTCGGTCACCATCGTCAAAACCGAGGCGGAACGCAAAGCGGCTCTTGAGCGGCGCAAGGAAACCTTCAAGCGCATCGGCGCCATCGCCGTCCACGGAACGCCGGGCGCGGCGCCATCCGCCGTTAGCCAAGCCGACCCTGATCTCGCCAGCGACGACAGCGCCTTGATGGGCTCGCCGCAGGAAATCGTCGACCGCATCGGCATACTGGCCGAAGCAGGCACGGGGTACATCCTCATTAGCATGCCGTCCATCACACCTGAGTCGATGCAGCAATTCGCCGAGGAAATTCTGCCGCACGTGAAAGATGTCGGTCCGAAATTCAGCTCTGTTCCGGCCGGACAACAGGCCGCGGCCTAGCCGCCGGCGATCTGCGCTGATTCCGTGCTACAAGACGCTCGCATGACACCCCCGCCCGCCGCCAAGGCCAAAGCCGCGCCGCCTGCCGATGCGCGCACGGCGCTGCGCTCGGCGCTGGGCCGCTTCGCCACCGGCGTCACCGTGATTTCGGCGCAAACCACCGACCACCACGTGCATTGCATGACGGTGAATTCGTTTGCCTCGCTGTCGCTCGATCCACCGCTGATTTTGTGGACACTGCGCTCGCGTTCGGCACGCTACCATACCTTTTCAAAAACAGAGGCCTTTTCGGTGAGCGTGCTGGCGGAAACGCAGATCGATATCGCGCGCAAGCACGCGCAACCGCCCGCCGACGGTTTCGCCGAACGTAGCTGGAAAGGTTTTCTCGGCGGCTGCCCGATCGTGGAAGGCGCGTCCGCGCATTTCATTTGCAAGGGCCACACCGAGGTCAACAAGGGCGATCACGTGATCCTCATTGGCGAGGTCACGGAATTCGCCGAGCACCACCATCCGCCGCTGGTGTTCATGGGCGGCAAGTACTATTCCGGCTCCAGCCTGAAATCGCTGTAACCGGGCTGGCTGGCGAACGGCTAATGGCTGACAGCTAATGGTCAGGGTGCCATTGGCCGTGCCGGCGCCGCCGTCGTAAAATTCTATTTCACTTCTCGTTACCTCGTACCGACCTCGCACTCACCAACTTTCAGGGAGAACACACATGGAATCCAATTCCGCCACGCGTGACGGCTTTGTCAAAACCAAAGGCTACGGCCGCATTCATTATCGCGAAGCAGGCAAAGGCCCAGCGCTGATGCTGATGCACACCAACGGCGGCTCGGCGCATCAATACGAAGCCATTGCGCCGCTACTGGCAAAACACTTTCGCGTGATTTCGTGGGACATGCCGGGGCATGGTGATTCCGATCGCATCCAGCGCCATTTCAGCATCGAAGACCACGCCAAGGCGCTGGCCGCGCTGATGACCGCGCTCAAGATCAAGGCCGCGCATATCAGCGGCGCATCGGTGGGCGGCAGCGTTACCGTCGCCTTTGCAAGCCTGTTCCCCACGCGCACCCTAAGCGCGGTGCCAGTTGAAACGCCCTGCCGTAATTCAGACGAATGGGGCGCCAACTGGCATCACACCGAAGGCAACTTCGGCCTGCCGATGCAAACCGCCGCGCAAATCAAAGAGCGCGTCGCGGTCGTCGACGCCGCGCTCGAACAACGCTGGAACATCGACCGCAGCAAGGCCGGCGCATGGGCCATGGTGGACGTGATGTGGGGCATCCGTGAATTCAACGTGGTGGCCGCCGCGAAAAAAATCAAAAAGCCGATGATGATCGTCTACGGCAGAAAAGGCCCGACCATAGCACTCAAAGACCGGCTCACCGGCGCCGCGCCCAAGGCCAAACTCGCCGTGATGGAAAACTCCGGCCACTTCCCAATGCTGGATGAACCGTCGGCATTCGCTTCGTTGTACATCAAGTTTTGCGGTGGGAAATAATCGTTTGATCCCCGGTAACAGCGTTCACCAAGCCAGCGTGCATGCCACTGAATAAGCCCCCTCCCTTGTGCGCAGCGCGGGGGAGGGTTGGGGAGGGGGCCGCAAATACGCAATAAACTCGCACAATCCCGCGCACGCAAACTACGCAACCAATCCACTGATGCCGAACGTTTGCTTTGGCGGCACTTGCGAGGCCGACAATTGAGTGGCCACCGCTTTCGCCGCCAAGTTCCCATAGGGGCATACATCGCGGACTTCGCCTGCCTTGATGCAAAACTCGTGATTGAGCTTGATGGCGGCCAACATCAGGAGCAATCTGCAAAAGACGCTCGCCGCGACGCGCGCATCAACGGCGAAGGGTATCGAGTGTTGCGATTCTGGAACAATCAGGTGTTCGAAGAAACTGCTGCCGTTCTCGAAGTAATATTACGTGAGTTGCTGTCATTGCGCCCCCATCCTGTCCTTCCCCCGCAAGCGGGGGAAGGGACCCTATGATGTAGCGTCAGAATAAGTAAGCTTCTTTGTATGCATAATTTTCATGCTCGACAAAATCATCGCTTCGCTCGATCAGGCCGTCGCCGATATCCCTGACGGCGCGACCGTCATGATTGGCGGCTTCGGTGATGCTGGCATGCCCGAAGGCCTGGTGCAGGCGCTGATCCGGCACCACGCCAAAGACCTCACACTGATTTCCAATCACGCGGGACGCGGCGAAACCGGCGCGGCACGGTTGATCCAGCAGGGTCGCGTGCGCAAAATGGTGTGCAGTTTTCCGACGGCTAAATCCGCCGTCGTTTTGAGCGAATTTTTGCGCGCCGGCAAAATCGAACTGGAACTCGTGCCGCAAGGCACCCTCGCCGAACGCATTCGCGCGGGAGGCTCCGGCATTGAAGCCTTTTACACCCCCACGGGTTACGGCACCGAAATCGCCGCGGGCAAACTCACCATGACGCTCGACGGCATCGACTGCATTCTGGAGCGCGCGCTCAAGGCTGACTACGCCTTCGTGCGCGCACGGCACGCCGACCGCTGGGGCAACCTCACCTACAACCAATCATCGCGAAATTTCAATCCGCCGATGGCGATGGCGGGCCGCTGCACCATCGCCGAAGTGGATGAGATCGTTGAACTCGGCGCGATCCATCCTGAACAGGTGATCACCCCCGGCATCTTTGTGCGGCGCGTAGTCAAGACCGCGCCAGCATCATGAAAATTACCGGTGGCGCCATCATGAAAAAAACCCCGCTCACCCGTGAACAAATCGCCCGGCGCATCGCACGGGATTTACCCGATGGCTGCTACGTTAATCTCGGCATCGGCATTCCCACGCTGTGCGGCAATTACATCCCGGCGGATCGCGAAGTCATTCTGCACAGCGAAAACGGCGTGCTCGGCTACGGCCCCAAACCCGCAGCGGGCAAAGAAGACCCCAACCTGATCAACGCCGGCAAGGAATTCATCACCCTGCTGCCCGGCGGCAGCTTCAGCCATCAGGCCGATTCGTTTTCCATGACACGCGGGCGGCACGTGGATTTCGCCGTGCTCGGCGGAATGCAGGTGTCGGTACGTGGCGATCTCGCCAACTGGAAAGTGCCCGGCGCGCCGATGGGCGCCATCGGCGGCGCGATGGACATCGCCTGCGGCGCCAAACAGGTGTTCGTCGCCATGACGCATGTCACCAACAAAGGCGAACCTAAAATCGTCAATCAGTTGAGCTACCCGCTAACCGCATTGAAATGCGTGACACGGATTTTTACCGACATTGCGGTGATCGATGTCACGCCGGGCGGGTTGGTGCTGCGGGAAGTGGCGCCGGGGTTTACGGCGGAAGATGTGCAGGCGGTGACGGAGCCGGCGTTTACGGTGTCAACTACATTGACGGACATCGCATCGTAGTTTGGCGACGATTTTTAGCCCTTCACACACAATACCTGCTTCAGCGTGTGCACCACTTCCACCAGATCACTCTGGTTTGCCATGACCTGATCGATGTCCTTGTAAGCGCCGGGAATCTCGTCGATCACGCCCGCATCCTTGCGGCATTCCACGCCCTGCGTTTGTGATTCGACATCGGCGCGATTAAAGCGCCGCTTCGCTTCCGTTCGGCTCATGCGCCGGCCCGCGCCATGTGAGCATGAGCAAAACGACTGCGCGTTGCCGAGGCCGCGCACGATGAACGAGCGCGCCCCCATGCTGCCGGGAATGATGCCGAGTTCGCCCTCGCGCGCGCTGATCGCGCCCTTGCGTGTGATGAACAGGTTTTCACCGAAGTGATTCTCACGCGCGACGTAGTTGTGATGGCAGTTGATCGTCTCGCCGTCCGTTCTGAACGCCGGCAGATGATCGCGCAGCGCATCGACAATCAGCCGCATCATCTCGCGTCGGTTCGCCAGCGCGTAATCCTGCGCCCACTCCACCGCCTCGACGTAATCATCAAATAGTGTCGAACCTTCGCTGAAATACGCCAGATCGCGGTCGGGCAGATTCACCTGATGGCGCTGCATGTCTTTCTTGGCAGCGGCAATAAAGTAGCGCCCCATCACATTGCCGATGCCGCGCGAGCCGGAGTGCAGCATCACCCACACGCGCTGTGCTTCATCGAGGCACAGCTCGATGAAATGATTGCCGCCGCCGAGTGAACCCAACTGGTTGAGCCAGGTGCGCGTGAACTGCTTTTGCATCTTTGTGAGTTCAGGATGCTTTTTGGCGATAACGTCGAGCCGCGCCGACAGCGGACGCGTCACCCGATTTTGCGCCGTTGCATCGCTGTGTTGATCAAAGCCCACCGGCACTTGCGATTCAATCGCGCTACGCACGCGCGTGAGCGATTCCGGCAAGTCGCTGGCGTGAAGACTCAACCGCACGGCGTTCATGCCGCAGCCGATATCAACACCCACTGCCGCCGGAATGATGGCGCCCTTGGTGGGGATCACGCTGCCCACCGTCGCGCCGATGCCCATATGTACATCAGGCATCGCCGCGACGTGCCCATGCACGATGGACAGCTTCGATACGTTGATGAGCTGCTGCATGGCCTCGGGCTCGATGTCCCTGGTCCACACCTTTACCGGCACGCGGCCTTTGTTGAA
>VFLF01000654.1 GCA_009885185.1 Nitrosomonadales bacterium
GTTCACCATGTCGTTGCTGCGCATGCTGGCGTTCACGCCGGGCGCGCAAGGTGCAGTCGTGCCGAGGACGGCAGCGCCCGCACGCGCGCCGGCGACGGCACGGCAACCCAAGACGCGCATGGAATCCGCGGCGCCCTTGGCGCCACCAGCGAAAGTCGCGGTGGACGTGAATGCGTCGTGGGATGTCATCGCGGGTGAGCTTGGCCTGATCGGCATGGCGGCGCAGCTTGCACGTAATTGCGCCATGACCGGTTTGACCGCCGAGGAAATCGAACTGAGCCTGCCGAAGGGGCAGGAACGCCTGCTCGACGGCGCGCATCAAAACCGCCTCAAGGCGACGTTGCAGCAGCGATTCGGTAATGCGTTTCGTGTCACTTTCAAGGTGGTGTCGGGCGAAGTGCAGACGCCCGCCGCCGCGGAAAAACGCGAACAGAATGAACGGCAGGCGCAGGCCGCGGCCGCCATCGCCAACGATCCATTCGTGAAAGAGTTGCAGGAATCGTTTGGCGGTAATGTGAAAAAAGACTCGATACAACCCCTACAGTAGAGGCAGATCATGATGAAAGGTCAACTCGCCGGGCTGATGAAGCAGGCGCAGCAGATGCAGGACAATATGAAAAAAATGCAGGACCAGCTCGGCACTATCGAGGTGGAAGGGCAGGCCGGCGCGGGCATGGTGAAGGTGACCATGAATTGCCAATACGGCGTGCGCCGCGTGGCGATCGACGACAGTTTGCTCAAGGATGCGGCCAACGATAAGGAAATGCTCGAAGACCTGATCGCCGCGGCCATGAACGACGCCGTGCGGCGTGCGGAAGCCATGCGCCAGGAAAAAATGTCCGGCATGACGGCAGGGCTGCCGCTGCCGCCGGGTTTCAAAATGCCGTTCTAAATTCAAGGATGAAGGATGAAGGCGGAAGTGTGAAAACCACCGGGTTGGTTTGTTTTCATCCTGCCGCCTTCATTCTTGGCTTTCAACGTGAAACCTCCCTCGATACTTGATGAGTTGATCAGTGCGCTGCGCTGCCTGCCGGGTGTCGGTCCCAAGTCGGCGCAGCGCATGGCGTATCACTTATTGCAACGCGATCAAGGCGGCGCGGCGCGCCTGTCTAGCGCCCTGCGTGGCGCGCTGGATCGTATACGCCACTGTGAACGCTGCAACAGTTTTTCCGAGGAAGTGTTGTGTGAGCTGTGCGCATCGCCGCGCCGTGACGGCACGTTGTTGTGCGTGGTCGAGTCCCCGGGCGACTTGTTGATGGTGGAGCAAACGCAGAGTTACCGCGGGCTGTATTTTGTGTTGCTGGGCGTGCTGTCGCCGCTGGACGGCGTAGGCCCCAAGGAAATACACCTCGATCGTCTGTTAAAGCGGGCGGCCGACGGCGTGGTGCGCGAAGTGGTGCTCGCCACCAATTTTACCGCTGAAGGCGAGGCGACAGCACACTACATCGGTGAGTTGCTGGCCGCCCGTGGTATCAGCGTCACACGCATCGCGCGCGGATTGCCGGTGGGTGGAGAACTTGACCATGTCGATGCCGGCACGCTGGCGCAGGCGGTAATCGAGCGGCGGGCGGTATAAGTCGGTCGCGGGGCGCATTTAGCAAGTTACACTGCAAGCCGGCTGCGGCAATTCCGCGGCATTTTCACAAAAGGTCATCCCATTGTCTCGAAGTCCCAAGTCCCAAGGACGCAGACCAAGCACTGAAGAAGCGCAGTCGCAAAAGCTGCAAAAAGTACTGGCGCAGGCCGGCCTGGGCTCACGTCGCGCCATGGAAACATGGATCGAGGCGGCGCGCGTTACGGTCAACGGCAAACTGGCGAAAATCGGCACGCGCGTAACCGCGTCCGACAAGATTCAGGTTGATGGGCGGGCGGTGCGCTTGGAGTCGGCGGCGCAGCCGGCGCGCGTGCTGATTTATCACAAGCCCGAAGGCGAAATCGTCACGCGCGACGACCCGCAGGGGCGCGAAACGGTGTTTTCAAAATTGCCGCCTCTGCGCGGGGCGCGCTGGTTATCAATTGGGCGGCTGGATGTCAGTACCAGCGGGTTATTGATATTTACCACGGATGGCGAGCTGGCGAACAGCATGATGCATCCGCGCTTTGAGGTGGAGCGCGAATACGCAGCCAGAGTGTTCGGCTCTTTGTCGCCGGAGCAGGCCGGGCAGTTGCGCGCCGGCATCACGCTGGATGATGGTGAGGCACATTTTGAGTCGCTGGAGGATGAAGGCGGAGAGGGGACGAACCACTGGTATCGCGTGGTGGTGACGGAAGGGCGTAATCGACTGGTGCGGCGTTTGTTCGAGGCGGTCGGATTCACCGTGAGCCGACTGATGCGCGTGCGCTTTGGCGTACTGAAATTGCCGCCACGTCTGAAGCGCGGTCAGATTGGCGAGCTGGAACCGGATGAAGTGCGCCGCCTTGTCGAATGGGTGTCGCGTCCCGCCAGTCCCACAAGGGCGCCGGGCCGCGTCAAGTCGCCGCGCGACAAGACAAAGACACAGTCATCGCCGCCGCTGGTTTCCAGCCAGAAAAACGGCAAGCGAGGCCAGGTGCGCTCCACCCGCTCGCGTGCGTGACCGCATTCGACCATGAGCAGGCCGTCCGCGGTGAGATGCTCGGCTGCCTGCGCCAGAATAATCCGCACTGCGTCCAGTCCGTCGCCGCCGCCCGCCAGCGCCAGTGCAGGTTCCCGCCGGTATTCGAGCGGCAGCTTGCGCATGATGGGCGCGCGTACATACGGCGGATTTGAAATAATCAGATCGTAGCGGCGCTTTCCCAGTCCCTGAAAGTAGTCGGACGGGATGGCATGGATTCGCTTCGTCAGCCGGTAACGCCGCACATTGATACGGGCAACGTCGAGTGCATCGGAAGAGATGTCCGCGGCGTCCACGCGCGCCTGTTTGAAGCGCCTGGCGGCGAGGATGGCAAGGCAGCCGGAGCCTGTACACAGGTCGAGCGCGCGCCGCACACGGCTTGCCACGGGCCAGCACGGCGACGCGTCGTCCAGCAACAGTTCAGCAATGTACGAGCGCGGAACAATCACGCGTTCATCGGTATAAAAGCGATGGGGGCCAAGCCAGGCTTCCTGCGTGAGATAGGCAGCGGGAATACGCTGTCGGACACGTTGCTCGAATAGTTGTAACACGCGGGCGCTTTCCCCGGCGGTGACCGGGCGCCGGACGGGTAATTGATCCAGCGGCAATTTAAGTGCGTGCAGCGCAAGATAAACCGCTTCGTCGCGCGCATTGGTAGTGCCATGGCCGTAGGCGAGTTTGGCCGTGTTGAAACCGTGCTCGCCCAAGCGCACGAGCGCACCGAGCGTGGTGGGCAGCTTCGCCGTACTGGTGCTCGCGCGCGCGCGCTGGAGCGGTCTAGCCAAGCGCGTCGAGATTGAGTTTGATGCTGGTGATATCGTCCTGCGGTTTGTTCACCGGTGCTGCGGCGGTGGCTGACCCGCCTGCGGATTTGTCGTCATGCTTCATGGCATTGTCGATCAGCCAGCGCAGGTTGGTGGGGGAATCCGAGTTGGCCAGGGCTTCATCCAGTGTGATGATACCGGCGGTATAGTGATTGAACAGCGCTTGCTCAAAGGTTTGCGAACCGGGCGCCATGCTTTGTTCCATCGCTTCTTTGATACCGTCAATTTCACCTTTATTAATCAGCTCCTGGATATACTTCGTGTTGAGCAAGACTTCCACCGCTGGCACGCGCCTTCCGTCCCCGGTGCGCACCAGACGCTGCGAAATCACGCAACGGATGCCGATGGAAAGATCCGCCAGCACAGCGTCACGCATGTCGCGCGGGAAAAAATTGACGATACGATTCAGCGCGTTATAGCTATTATTGGCGTGCAGCGTAGTCATGCACAGGTGTCCGGTTTGCGCGAATAGCAGGGCGCTTTGCAGGGTTTCCTTGTCACGTATTTCGCCGATCATCAGCAGATCGGGCGCTTCGCGCATGGCGCTGATCAAGGCAGCTTCGTACGAGTGCGTGTCCACGCGTACTTCGCGCTGATTCACGATGGATTTCTTGTGTCGGAAAGCGAACTCGACAGGATCTTCGATAGTGAGAATATGCCCGGAGCGGATGGTGTTGCGGTAGTCGATCATCGACGCCATCGTGGTGGATTTGCCCGAACCGGTTGAGCCGACAATCAGAATCAGCCCCAACTTTTCCATGATGACTTCCTTGAGGATCGGCGGCAACCCCAAGGAATCGAATGCCGGCACATCCGGCTTGACGAAGCGTACCACCATGCTGACCGAGTTGCGCTGCTGAAAAATATTGACGCGGAAGTTGCCGATGGTGCCGTCCGGGCCAGACTCGCCGCGGCGCGCGAAATTCATTTCGCGCTTTTCCTCGAATTCCTTGATCTGCTGCGGCGACATCAGTTCATAGCAGATTTGCTTGACTTGCGCCGGATCCAGCGACTGGCTGTTGATCGGCATCACGGTGCCGTTGATCTTGATCTGGATCGGCGCACCCGCCGTGAAAAACATGTCTGATGCCTGTTTTTCAGCCATCAACTTGAACAACGGATCAACAAACATAGTGTTTTACCCTTGATTTAAATGACTTGATGGTGCGTGTATCTCCGTGTCGAGGGGCAACGAAATTATGTTCTCGTGCGCTTCCCGTCAGTCCGCTAGATTCGCGGCGGCGTAAATGACATCGGCAGTGGCGCATCAGTGGACCTGCCATAGTCACGCAGGCAGTTGGGTTGGGCAAGTACGACCTTGCCGATTTCTTCGAGGAAATCCCTCTTGATATCCTCTATACCGAAGGATTGCTTAACATCACCCAGCAGTTCGACATTGCGTAATGTCAAGTGCATCATCCCTTTGTCCCAGTCTCCGCTGATGGTAATTGACGCGGGTATCTTGCCAAATACGGTTATCGCTCCGCGTACGATGCGGCCTTTGTCATCACGAATATCCGTTGACTCAAATGGCAAACTGTAGGCCCATAGATACTCCTTCATTCTGGCTATCTGGCGTTCCTCTTTTTCAAAAGTCAATTTCTCGTTGTTAGTCAGCGAAAATAGAAGGTTGACCTCCGCTAAAGCCTCGCCGCCGGGAATTGACTTACGTCTATCACGCGTGGTGTAGCCGCCCTGCAGAAGATTGGTCAGCTTTGTGCTGCCCTCGATATAAAACTGGCGGCGTACATCGGGTTTTAGTACATTGAGCGTTGTAGCAAGTTCAGTGAAGTAACTCGATGCCTCTTTCAGCAGCTCTTGCGCGCGCGGGAAGTTATTCTTGTTAGTTTGCGTATCGGTTTCGGGCGGCGCGTTTAGCTTTGCTTCCGCTTGTTTTTTCAGATCATCCAGTAGGCCCATATTATGTTCATTCCTGACGAGTTTCCTGCCTGCGCAAGGTCGCTTGGCTAGGGCGTGCGTTGCCAAGATGGCATTGTGCCTATATCTACCGGCGGTTGCAAAGGGTACTAGGGTGGCTTGTATAAACCGAGTCAGTCGCCACGCAGCAGGTCGTTAATACTGGTTTTGGCGCGCGTTTGCGCATCCACTTGTTTGACGATCACGGCGCAATACAGATTGCATTCCCCGGTCGGCGAGGGTAGCGAGCCGGGCACCACCACCGAGCCCGCGGGCACGCGTCCGTACAATACCTTGCCGGTTTCACGATGATAGATTTTGGTGCTTTGGCCGATGAATACGCCCATGGAAATCACCGCGCCGGTTTCCACCACCACGCCTTCGACGATCTCGGAGCGCGCGCCGATAAAGCAATTGTCCTCGATGATGGTGGGGTTGGCCTGCAGCGGTTCCAGCACGCCGCCAATGCCCACACCGCCGGACAGATGCACGTTCTTCCCGATTTGCGCGCACGAGCCGACCGTCGCCCAAGTGTCCACCATGGTGGATTCATCGACGTAGGCGCCGATGTTGACGA
>VFLF01000189.1 GCA_009885185.1 Nitrosomonadales bacterium
AGTCATCGAACTTGGCTTCAAGACGAAGCTTGTCGAGAAAGTTGACCTTAATTTCCATGGGAATGTGAGATGGCATCCATAACAATTTAGCCGCTATTGTCCGCTTTTTTTAGCACGAAAGTTCGTGCTTTTCAGCAACGGCTGCCAACTGGCCCCACATACCCGCTTTCACACCCTGCGCGCCTGGCGAAGCGCTGCGCTGGAATTCAAAATCAAAGAGGGTACCCGTTGTTGAGCGGCCGGCCAACTAAGAATACTGTGCAGCCGTTGGCGACCTATTGTGTTGAAAAACTCGTACCATGCAATTTTATGGTTATCGTGCAGAAAATCGACCTCTCAGAACGGGCTACAATCGACGATCGTCCTTCGGGTAAGGGTGCGACGACCCCTAAATTTGTTTTGAAAATTTATTTGAAGAGTTTTTCAACACAATAGACCCATTGCCGCCTTTCGTGCTCAAGAAAAGGCCATTCGATTTGGGTTACCCGGCGTGCCATGTGTGGTCTGTCAGTCTCGAGCGGCTTATTTCGTATCACCTCAATTTGACACTCAAGGCACGGCTGACTTGGATTTTAAAAGGTCAGAATTTTGTCTGACGCTTGCGTCATCTCATACAGATCAGCCATTGTTGACAAAGGACACATCTCCGATCCCTCGGAATGTCGAATCTCCAAACACGTTCCACACGCGAGAATTTTGCCCCCCGCGGTGACAAACGATTGCATTTGCTCCGTCACCTTAAACTTATCTGTATCAATGGCTTCGCACTCCACGCCTTTTCCAAGTAGAAACACTTGCACGTTGTCACCTTTTTTCAC
The DNA here is from genome assembly GCA_009885185.1 of Nitrosomonadales bacterium. The sequence continues at coordinate 819 of VFLF01000189.1, forward strand.
AGCAAGACTTCCAAGCCGGAACGCATTCCACACCGTCTCAGCGTCGTTCGAATAAATCACGATTCCTAGTTTCATGTCGCCTCCATATTCTTGATTTGCGGTACGGCAAATCTCAATCGCGGCCTTTTATATGTGCACTCGATGCTGTAAGCGACATCATTGCCGGGTAGTAGAAACTTCACATGGCTTCCGTTATGATGACAGTTCTTCAGACTTCGCTGTTGCATGTTTGCTGTTTGAGCAGAATAACTTGTCGATCACTGGTCAAATTGACTTAAATCAACACGCGCTGCGTTTTAGCCATGCGATGACCACCAACCAGAGCGTTACGTTTTTCGATACGCAGTTTCAAAAGCAAGTCGCAGGCAATGACTTTGCCCTGAATCCTTTTGAGAAGGTTGCTCTGCCGTTCGTGCGCGGGCATGTGCTCGATCTGGGGTGCGGCATGGGAAACCTGAGCGTGGAGGCTGCCCGACGCGGTGCGAATGTGCTGGCGGTTGACGCGAGCGGCGCCGCGATAGAGCGAGTCCGAAAAACTGCCTTGGCGGAGAATCTCGCGATTGATGCAGTGTTAGCCGATATTGGGGCCTACGAAATTACTGGCCGGTTCGACACCATCGTTGCTATTGGGCTCCTCATGTTCTTAAAACGCGAAAAGGCTCTCGCCTTGCTCGCGGATATGCAAGAGCACGTGGTCGAACAAGGCTTTGCGATCATCAACGTATTGACCGAGGGCACCACGTTTATGGGCATGTTTGAGCCCAATAACTACTATTTATTCGGACGGCGTGAACTGGAAGACCAATTCAAGGGGTGGAATATATTGCGTTCGGTCCATGATAGTTTTGACGCACCGGGAAATACCAAGAAGGAATTCTCGACGGTAATTGCCCAAAAGAATTAATCAGTCAACACGCTCGCAGCAGCATCGCCTGGTGTAAATCTGGCGGTCAGCGAACGTCCGGTTCAGGTCGATCACGCCCGGTTAACGGCCGTTTGAGCCGACTTTCGCGCCTACGACTGCTCACCCGCGGCACATTGCAGCCGTTGGTGGCTCAGAACCCCAGTGACCGCATTGGCCGATTATGTAGATGCTCCGATTATGTGTAGCTGCGGCGAGTTTCATACGGCTACCGCTCGTGTGGAGCGGCAGCCGCCGATTTTGAACTCCACATAATTAGAGCGCCCTGAGGAAGTCGATCAGCGAATCGGGCGCCCGATAACGCCGGAGCTTGGCATCTGGCTCATGAAGCCTCGCCAGCGCCCGTTCCTTCCTTCATTGCCAGATCCGCCTTGACGTATTGGTGGGTAGTTGCCGGGCTTTCGTGGCCAAGCCAAAGCGCAATCACACTGATGTCGACGCCGGACTGCAGCAGATGCATAGTAAGCGTGTAGCGGCCCCACCTGCAATTTCTTGTTGAGATCGTGCAACGTGCGCGGATTGTAGAAAGGAGCGCACATGTCGAAGCGACAAGGACATGCCTACTGGCAAAAGCATTTGGACGCGTGGCAGCAGAGTGACCTGACACAGGAAGCGTATTGCTCAAGCCACGGATTGAGCATCAAATCATTTTATCGCTGGCGCCGTAAGCAGAAAGAAACCATGGCGGCCGCAAAGCCCTTGACCTTGGTACCGGTAAGCGTCAGCGGTTCGGACACACAGCAAGTCGTCCGTCTGCACAGTCCGGGTGGCTGGAGAATCGAATTGCCGCTGGGCGGCCCCTGGCTCACCGACCTGTTGCGGCAACTGCCATGAATCTCACGGCCACCCAGGTGTGGCTGGTGATTGAACCGCTGGACATGCGCACGGGTATCGACGGCCTGTCGCTGCGGATACAAAACGCCCTCGGCCGCTCACCGTGCGATGGCACGGCTTACGCCTTTCGCAACCGACGAAGGAACCGGCTCAAACTGCTGATCTGGGACGGCACTGGCGTGTGACTGTGTCAGCGGCGTTTGCATCAGGGCCACTTTATCTGGCCCACATCAGAAGAGACTGTGTGCATGTTGTCTGCCGCGCAATGGCAATGGCTCGTGAGCGGCGTCGATTGGCAGCGGCTGGAAGCCGCACCTCCAGCGCAGTGGCGAGTGTGAAGAAACAACACGCGCAAAGCGCATAAAATAAATATCGCCAAACCGCTCGATTCATACTGCGTGTTTGGCATAATCACGGCATGGATTTAGCGGCTGAACTGGCGCGATTTAACCCTGATCCCGCACTGGCGAAGTGGATCACGGGCGCACTTCAGCAGCATATCGATCAAGCGCAAAAAGACGCGGCGGAAGTTCGCCGCCAAATCACCTTGCGCGACAGCGAACTGATTCACGCCCAAACCAAGATACAAGCGCTCACCGTGGAACTGGCGCACTTGCGGCGCATGCGCTTTGGGGTGCGCAACGAAGCCCTCACCGTCGAGCAGCGCGATCGGTCCAGGAAACGCTAGCCAGCGATCTGGCGGCAGCCGAAGCGGAATTAGCCCAACGGGAGACGACATCCGAACCGCAGGCGCCACGCCAACCCCGCGCCCGCGCCGGGCGTCAGCCGTTGCCGGATCACCTGCCACGGATTGAACATCACCATGAACCGGAGTCATGCACCTGCAGCCAGTGCGGTCATGATCTGGTCAAGATCGGCGAAGACGTGAGCGAACAACTCGATGGCGAACCGGCGCGCTTCTTTGTGCATCGCCACATTCGCCCTCAGTATGCCTGCCGTGCCTGCGAGACGGTCACCGCGGCGCCGATCCCGCCGGCCGTCATCGATGGCGGTCTGGCCGCAGTAGGTTTGTACGCTTGGGTACTCATCGGCAAATAGCTGGATCATCTGCCGCTGTATCGGCTGGAGCAGATGGCGGCACGCGATCAGGTGATGCTCTCGCGCTCAACCATGGCGCAGTGGGTGGGGCGCATCGGGGTCGCTCTGCAGCCCCTAGCCGAGCGCCTGATAGAATTATTGCTCAAATACCCGGTGCTACATGCGGATGAAACGCCGGTGGCGCAACTGGATCCGGGCAAGGGCAAGACGCACCGGGCGTATTTATGGGCCTATCGCAGCACGGTGCTGGAAACCGGTCCGCCAATCGTGGTGTTTGATTACCAGACGAGCCGTGCCGGGCGTCATGCCAAGGCGTTCCTTGCTGACTGGCAAGGTCATCTCATGGTCGATGACTTTAGCGGCTACAAAGCCTTGTTTACCGATGGGGTAACGGAGTTGGGCTGCATGGCTCATTATCTGGAGTGCTGTTTTATCTTGAGCGGCGGGCCTACGACGCTAGATTTGCGCTGTGTGAGCAGTAGGTGAACGCGGCATAAATCCGCACTGTTCAGAGTGACTGCAAGAACGCGAGCAGGTCGGCCTTCGGTTTCCACGGCTTGGCGCGCGCGGACTCGATTCCCGCATGCTTCCAGAAGGATTGCATGGCTTCGCGCTTCATCTTCAGGTTCGTTGTGATGTATCGGTCGGTCGTGGCGACGCTTGCATGGCCGAGGTAGTCGCGGATCACTGTCACGTCGGTCCCCGATTGCAATAGCGCAACGGCACAACTGTGCCGCATCACATGCGGCGTAATTCGCTTGCGTTCGAGCGTTGGGCGCTCCCGCGCAGTTGCCGATACATGCTTATCCAGGATGTAGGCGATGCCATCACGAGTCAGCGGCTGTCCATGGCGGTTCAGGAAGACGTGCTGGTGGCCCTCACTCTTGGCTATGGCGCGCAAGCGGTGTAATGCATTGACCGTCTCACGCCACAACGGCAGCAGACGTTCCTTCTTGCCTTTGCCGCGCAGGCGCACCTGCCGTGAGGGCGCCAACTGCAAATCATCCCAGCGAACCCCCGCCACTTCGCTCACACGGGCACCGCAGTTGTAGAGGAATAGCAGCAAGGTGTAGTCGCGCCATCCGTTGGCGGTACGGCGATCGGGATTGGCAATGATCGCCGCTCCAAGAGTGGAAACTCCACTTCAGGAGAACGCTGAAATTATGTAAAGCTCAGAACCACCTCATTTGCCAGCCGATGCCGGCGAGATAGGGACCCCAGTTGATCCGCGTGGCCGTGGTCGGTGCGGAGATATAAACTGCGCTGACGGATATTTCTTCCATAGATGCTCCAGTCTGTGTTTAGGAATCAGGTTCGACTGTTGTCTTCCTGTTTATCTCACCAGCAATCTCTCAGGGTAATTTGTGATGGAGGGCAAGCGATCTCTCGAATAGTGCGACCGTGTCAGATAATGCTGGAGGGTGGCGCAAAGTGGCATGGTCAGGGCGCGAGGATTGCATCGTTGCGATACCATTGATCCTGGTTGATGGAACAGGACGCCCCCGCCATGGCAACTCGGCGCAATACGACGAGCAGGATCTACACCTTACGGGTGGAACTCGACGGCATCGAGCCGCTCATTTGGCGGCGCTTACAGGTACCGGTCGCCATCACACTGCCTAAGCTTCATCGTGTGCTGCAGGTCGCGATGGGGTGGACTGACTCGCACCTGCACAGCTTTCGGATCGGTGATTGCGAATACAGCAACGCCGAGGATCTGGACGAACTGAAGATGCTCGACGTCAAAGGCCGCAAGCTCGATGCGCTGCTCGGCGACACGATCCGCGAGTTTGGTTATCAGTACGACTTCGGTGACAGCTGGGAGCATCGCATCGTCG
>VFLF01000740.1 GCA_009885185.1 Nitrosomonadales bacterium
AGAAGCTCTTCCACTCGAAGTGCGGCTGGTTGCGCGCGCGAATCGCCTGATAGCGCCGGTCTTCAGGTTCTCCCCACCCACGCCAGGTAATATGCACCGCAAGGCGCAACGCCCACAGGGCGGCCAGCGCCATCACCCACGCGGCGCGCGGCCCTGTTTCGGGCAAGGCAAACACGTAGACACCTGCGCCGAGCAGGATCAGCAGCGACCACACGCTATCCACGACGCTCACATCGCTTTTTAAAAAACTCGCCAGCCACGTTACCGCCGCGAGCAGCAGCATTGCCGCCAATCCCAATAAGAGCGCATGCAGCATGGCGACGTTTGCGCTCTGACCTGTCATGCCGGCGAGCCTCGCGGTACGTCGATGCCATCGTACCAGCGTGACAGCAGCATCAGCGCCGGCATGATAAGCGCCCACCCAATGGCCAGCGCCGGCACGATATACAGCGGTTCGACAAAATGCGCCGCGCCCAGACGCGAGGCCGCCCAGTACGACAGCGGGCCGGATATGGCGCCGAGCAAAGCCGCCCATGGTAAACGCTGCTTCAACCACCGCAGGGACACGTTCAGTGATGTCGCGAACAAGGCCCATAAGGCGACTATCCAGTACGGCGCCGCGCCCGCGATCAGCGTTCCCGACGTGTAGGAAATCCATCCGAGCATCACCAGCAGGCTGTCCCACAGCGTGCCAAGGATTATCACGCTCACGATCAGGTTGAACTCCTGCGGCGGCTGTGCCGCACGCCAGACATGCCATCCCACGATCACTGCCGCCGCGACGGCACCGATCCAAGGATGGCCTTGTGCGGCGCCGAGCACACAGGCGAACCATCCCACCTGAAACAATACGATGTTGGCGGCAACACTCGTATGCCCCGCCGCTAGCTGCTTCATGCGCGGCGCTCGAAGAGATAGTGGCTCACCCACCACTGCTGGCCGTGGTCGTAGCCGAACAACTCAGCGCACGACATGAAGAATATGCGCCAGCGCATCCACCACTGCGTCACCTGCTCGCGTCCATACGTGCTTTCAAGTACGGGCAGCACGGCGGCGCGCCGGGCGTCCATGTTGGCAAGCCAGGCATTGGCGGTGCGCTGGTAGTGGGTCCCATCCCAGCGCCAGCGCCGCAGCAGCCGCAAATCGTCCTGAAAATGCAGCGCGAGCTCGTCGCTGGGCATCATGCCGCCGGCAAAGAAATAGCGGCTCATCCAGTCACTGGTGTCGCGCTCGACAAATAAATACGGTGTCGAGCGATGGACGAAGACATGCATGAAAAAACGCCCGCCGGGATTCAGCCAACCGCGCACCCGACGGAACAGTTCCTGCCAGTTGCGCATGTGTTCGAACATTTCCACCGATACCACGCGATCAAACCGGTCGCCGGTATCGAACTGATTCATGTCGCAGGTGATCACTTGCAGGTTGGGCAGGCCGCGCTGCTGCGCCTGGCTCTGAATGTAGTCGCGCTGCGAATGTGAATTGGATACAGCGGTAATGCGGCTACGTGGAAACTGCCGCGCCATCCACAACGACAAGGAGCCCCAGCCGCAGCCGAGCTCGAGTATGCGCATGCCGTCGGCCAACCCGGCACGCTGGGCGGTCACGCGCAGCGCGGCATCCTCCGCGTCGTCCAGCGTCGCTACGTGCGGCGCCCAGTAACACGAGCTGTACTTGCGATGGACGCCCAGCACCTCACCGAAGAAGGCCGCAGGTACTTCGTAGTGCTGTTCGTTCGCTTTGCCGGGGAGCTCTGCCACGGCGGAGGCGTTCATGTGCGCGATAAAATCCGCAGTAGTCTCGGCGGATGCCTCGGCATCCGCGTCATGAATCTCTGTTAATCGGCTCGCCAGCAGCCGACGGATGCCGGCACGTATGGCGGCATCCGGGATCAGGCCTTGTTCTGCCCATCCGATGGCTCTTCCTGCAGGGTTGCTCATATATAGTTCTGCGATTTAATAATGGGTTACGGAATCGAGCGCCGTCTACGATCATGGTGCGGTTAGTCAGCGACGCGGCTCATGATCCCGGCGCCATGTTTCAAGGGCGGTGGGAATCTCCGCCAAGGTCGCCATCGTGTTGACGCCAGGCACGGTCTTGCGTGCGTTTTGCCACAGGGTGCCGCCACACCACAGCTCAATGTCGGCATCAAGCTCGCCACGCAGATCGGCAAGGTTGGCGCAAACCACATTGACCGGCGTCACCTCGCTGCACGACAACGCCACGATGTCGGCGCGATGCGCACGCGCCGCCTGAACAATGTCCCAGACCGGCGTTTGCACACCGAGCGAGATGCACTGCGCGCCCTCGACGCAAAGGCAGGCTTCCGCCATCAACAAGCCAAGCTTGTGCTGCTCGCCCGGCAGCGTCGTCAGCAGTATGCGCGGGCCAGGCCCGGCATCAGACATCGTGCCGATGGCGTACCGCAACAATTGCTGTATTTGCTCCGCGTACAGATGCTCCTCGAAGATCTCAATGCGCCCCTCGATCCAGGCGTTACCGACCAACTCGTTCAACGGCGCCACCACCTCAAGCACGAACCGCTGCAAACCCAGGCGCATCAGCGAATGCGACAACAACTGCCGCAACGCCGCCAACTGATGCGACTTGAGCAGACGCAACGCCTCGTCGGACGCGGTGAATTCGCCCTCCTTGCGCAGCGTGCTGGATGGCAGTGCCTGTATTCGCGCATTGAGCGCATCAAGCGGCTCGGA
>VFLF01000810.1 GCA_009885185.1 Nitrosomonadales bacterium
GTCCAGTCGCTGGTGCGTACGCACACGCCGTATCCCGTTGCTTTATTTACCGCGCTGGTGCCGGAGTTGTCCAGCAAATAACCCTGATTACGGAATTGTCCGCTGCTTTGTACCTGCGCATGAATGGTGTATGCCGCCGCCAATAGAATTAATGTAAGTATTTGTTTTTTTTGAATTTATATACTCTAGGATGCAGATTCGGCTGGTGCAGGAGGGATCATGTTGCGCCGCCGCGGCACTGTTGCCTAGAAAGCGTGGCATAGGGGCGCTGGTGAGCTGGCCGGGTAACCGCTGCTTGCCAATTTCGATACCTGAGGGGCTTTTGGTGGCGGTTCGATAGGTCGTTAAAGGCCATCGATCACGTGCTAAAATCGCAAGATTTAGCGGTCATTAAGCACGCAAGTCAGCAAAAACGCGTGTGGACGAGCGCTTTTCACCTTAAAGCCCCATAAATGGATCAATTCGCCAAAGAAACCCTCCCGGTAAGCCTCGAAGAAGAAATGCGTCGTTCGTACCTGGATTACGCCATGAGCGTAATCGTCGGACGTGCGCTGCCTGATGTCAGGGACGGTCTAAAGCCAGTGCATAGACGCATTCTTTTTGCGATGCACGAATCCAATACCGTGTGGAACCGCCCGTATGTGAAATGCGCCCGCGTGGTCGGTGACGTGCTGGGTAAATACCATCCGCACGGTGACTCGGCGACGTACGAGGCGCTGGTGCGCATGGCACAGGATTTTTCGATGCGCTACCCGTTGATCGACGGGCAGGGCAACTTTGGCTCGGTCGACGGCGATTCGGCGGCGGCCTATCGTTATACCGAGTGCCGCCTGGAGCGTATTACCTCGGATTTGCTGGCCGACATCGACATGGAAACCGTCGATTTCGTGCCCAACTACGACGGCAAGGAAAAAGAGCCGGTGGCCTTGCCGGCGCGCGTGCCGAATCTGCTGGTCAATGGCTCATCGGGCATCGCGGTGGGCATGGCCACCAACATTCCGCCGCACAATCTGTCGGATGTGATCGATGCCTGCCAGTTGCTGCTGAAAGATCCCGACACCGATATTGAAGCGCTGATCGAAATCGTCAAAGCGCCGGACTTTCCCACGCGCGGCATCATTTATGGCGTGGAGGGCGTGAAGGAAGGTTACCGCACGGGTCGCGGTCGCGTGATCATGCGCGCACGCACGCACTTTGAGGAGACTGAAAAGGGCGGGCGCGTTGCCATCATCATCGACGAGTTGCCTTATCAAGTGAACAAAGCCAATTTGCTGATGAAAATCGGCGAGCTGGTGCGCGAGAAAAAAATCGAGGGTATTTCCGATATTCGCGACGAGTCTGACAAGTCGGGCATGCGCGCGGTGATCGAATTGAAGCGCGGCGAAGTGCCGGAGATCATCCTGAACAATCTGTGGAAAGAAACACAGATGCAGGACAGCTTCGGCATGAATATGGTGGCACTGCGCGACGGGCAGCCCAAGTTATTGAACTTACGGCAGATTCTGGATGCCTTCCTGCGCCACCGGCGCGAGGTGGTGACTCGTCGCACGGTGTTCGAGCTGCGCAAGGCGCGCGAACGTGGCCACATCCTCGAAGGCCTGGCAGTGGCGTTGTCGAACGTGGATGACGTGATCGCGCTGATCAAGGCGGCGCCGACGCCGGCGGACGCCAAAGTGGAGTTGATGAGCCGCTTCTGGCGCTCGAAGCTGGTGGAGGATTTGCTCGCGCGGGCAGCGGAGGACCGGGGAGCCGACGGCGCCTTGTCGCGTCCCGAAGGCCTCTCGCCGGAATATGGTTTGCACAAGCAGGGCTACAAGCTCTCCGACGTGCAGGCGCAGCGCATTCTCGAAATGCGCCTGCAAAACCTCACGGCGCTGGAAACCGGCAAGATCACCGCCGAGTATAAGGAGACGATGGAAAAAATCGTTGATTTGCTCGACGTGCTGGCGAAACCGGCGCGTGTGACGCGCATTATTTCGTCGGAGCTGAACGAGATCAAAAAGCAATACGGCGGCGAACGCTTCAGCGAAATCGTGGTGAAAACCACCGACATCTCGAACGAAGACCTGATCGCGCGCGAAGACGTGGTGGTCACGCTGTCGCACGGTGGCTACATGAAATCGCAGCCGGTGGCGGATTACCGCGCGCAAAAACGCGGCGGTCGCGGCAAGCAGGCGACCACCACCAAAGAAGAAGATTTCATCGACAAGTTGTTTATCGCCAACACCCACGACTTCATTCTGTGTTTCTCCAATCGCGGGCGAGTGTACTGGTTGAAGGTCTACGAAGTGCCGCAGGGCAGCCGCGGTTCACGCGGCAAGCCCATCATCAACTTGGTGCCGTTGATGGAGCACGAAAAAATCACCGCGGTGTTGTCGGTCAAGGAATTTGACGACGACCATTTTGTATTCATGGCCACCTCCAACGGCACCGTGAAAAAGACCGCGCTTTCGGCGTTTTCCCGCCCGATGAACAAGGGGATTATCGCGGTGACACTGGACGACGGCGATTTCCTGATCGGCGTCGCACTGACCGACGGCAAGCAGGACATCATGCTGTTTTCGGACGCCGGCAAGGCGGTGCGCTTCCAGGAATCCGAAGTGCGCGTGATGGGCCGCAACGCGGCGGGCGTGCGCGGCATGCGGCTGCAGAAGAATCAGAACGTGATTTCGCTGTTGTGCATCTCCGACGAGAAACACACCGTATTGACCGCTACGGAAAACGGCTACGGCAAGCGCACGCCGATGGCGGAATATACGCGCCACGGACGCGGCACGCAAGGCATGATTGCGATCCAGTGCAGCGACCGCAACGGCAAGTTGCTGGCCGCGCAACTGGTGAAC
>VFLF01000215.1 GCA_009885185.1 Nitrosomonadales bacterium
GCCGAGCATGCACGCTTCCGCTTCGATGCCGCCCACGCCCCAGGCGAGGATGCCGATGCCGTTAACCATGGTGGTGTGCGAGTCGGTGCCCACGGTGGAATCCGGGTAATACACGCCGTTTTTCTCCCACACGCCGCGCGACAGGTATTCGAGATTGACCTGGTGGCAGATGCCGTTGCCCGGCGGTACCACGCGGATGCCGTTGAATGCCTGCTTGGCCCACTTCAAGAAGGTGTAACGCTCGCCGTTGCGCTCGAATTCGATTTCCATGTTTTTGCGCAGTGCGTCAACCGAGTTATGCACGTCGATGACCACCGAGTGATCGACCACCAGATCCACCGGCACCAGCGGCTCAATCTTAGTGGGTTCAAAATTTTGACGCTTGGCTTCAGCGCGCATCGCGGCAAAGTCGTTCAGCGCGGGAAAGCCCGCCATGTCCTGCAACATGATGCGCGCGAGTACGAACGGCAATTCCTGCGTGCGTTCGGCGTTAGGTTTCCAGCCGGCGAGTTCGCGCACGGCGGTTTCGGTGATGCGCTTGCCGTCGCAGTTGCGCAGGATGGATTCGAGCACCACACGCAGGCTCACCGGCAGGCGCGAAACCTTGCCCAAGCCCGCTTCTTCGAGCGCAGCCAAGGAATACATCTTGCCGGTCTTGCCGGATTTGAGTTTGAATTCACGTATGGATTTGAATGGATCGTATGTCATGGTTAACTCTTTAAATTCAAATAGTTATAAAAGGCTCCCGTGGGGGAGAAAAACAGGTCTTGAAGGTTGGCGGGATGTACTGCCGCGGTTGCCGCACCCGTGGCGGATATTTTAGTCTTTTCCGGCGCGGTTATGGTGTGAAATACCAATTTAAGCCGGGTCACATTCCGCATTGAGGTCAGACCACGGGCCCAGCGGCGATTCTTCGCCAAGCTTACGTGGGAATGATGGTAGCGAATGTACTGAGCCTGCTATCGATGGAACAATAAACACAGTCAACGCAATCTTGGGTAAACTTCCGGCACGCGACGCATTGGGGGAGTTGTCTATCGAATGCGTTGCGCGTCCACGTCGTCAGTGGCGGCGCGTCCAATCAATCCACAGAGAGAGAAAAACAGATGACGGACCGAATCATATTTGTTTGCATACTCATACTTACCGGCGTTTATTTCTGGGCCACGTCGAAAATACCCACGCTCGAAATCGGCGACCCTCTGGGGCCGAAGGCCTTCCCGCGGTTGCTGGGAATCGGCCTCTTGATTGCCGCTGCGATGCTGCTGGCGGAAATGATTAAAGAGCGCAAGAGCGCCTCCGCTGATGCAGCCCCGGCGGAAGCGCCGGATCGCTCCACCTACAAAATTGTCGCCGGCGTGGTGGTGGCGACCGGCATTTACTTCGCGCTGTTTGAGCCGCTCGGCTACGCCATATCAACCAGTTTGTTTCTGCTGGTGATGACGAATTATTTTCACAAAGGCCATTTGCTGACCAACGTGCTCACGTCGCTGCTGTACGGGTTTGTCAGCTACTACGCGTTTACCAAGTGGCTGGGCGTGAATCTGCCGCGCGGCATTTTGCCGTTTTAAGGGGGCGACATGGATACCTTAAATCACATTCTGAACGGCTTTGCGGTATCGGTGATGCCGATCAACCTGTGGTACACGTTTTTGGGCGTGTTCCTCGGCACCATCATCGGCGTGCTGCCGGGCATAGGGCCGTCGGCGGGCATCGCGCTGTTGATCCCGGTGACCTTCGGCATGAACCCGACCTCCGCGCTCATCATGATGTGCGGCATTTACTACGGCACCAAATACGGCGGCTCGACCACGGCGATTCTGATCCGCACGCCAGGCGAGGCTGCTTCGGTGATGACCTCCATCGATGGCTACGAGATGGCGAAAAAGGGCAGGGCGGGCGCGGCGCTGGCGGTGTCGGCCATCGGGTCGTTTA
>VFLF01000351.1 GCA_009885185.1 Nitrosomonadales bacterium
GCCGAGCATCACGTTATGGCAAATCTTGGCGATGCGCGACAGTTCGCCCTCGCCCACATACGACGAACCGCGGCCGATGGCGTCCAGGTACGGCGACACCGCATCAAATGCATCCTTCGGCCCCGACGCCACCACCGTCAGTTTGCCCGCCTTGATCACCTTGGCGTTACCCGATACGGGAGACGCCAGCATTTTGACGTTTTTCTCGCCGAGCTTTTTGCGAATCTCGGCGGATTCTTCCAGCGAAATCGAGGTGCTATCGACCACGATTTTCGGCGCGCCACCTTTGGACATCACTCCGCTCGGTCCAAACAACACCTCTTTCACGTCCTTGCCGGTAGACACCATGGTGAACACAATATCGCAACCCGCGAGATCGGTGAGGTTATCCACCACCTTCGCGCCGGATTTCGCCAGCGGCTCGGCCTTTGATTTGGTGCGATTCCACACCGAAATATCGCAGCCGGCCTTCGCCAGGCGTTCAGCCATGGCGTAGCCCATGCGTCCGATGCCGATCCAGCCGAGTTTGTGTTGTTTGAGGTTTGCCATGGGTGATTTCCTGATTCGATAAGATAAGAAAATGGACGAGATGCATGAAAGCGTGGCGGGCACGCAACGCTATAATTAGGGTCGGTTTTTGCGAGGCTGGAAGGATACCCCAGATGCGCAATTTTTGGGAATTTTCTCTCTGTGTTTTGTGCATTTACGCGGCCCTTTGCACGCCCGCGGGCGCACAGGAATATCCGGTCAAATCCGTGCGGTTCGTGGTGCCCTACGCACCGGGCGGTGGCGTCGATGTCGTGGGCCGGCCGATCGCACAGAAACTCACCGAGCTATGGGGCCAGCCGGTGCTGATTGAAAACCGTCCCGGTGCAGGCACCACCCTTGGCACCGCCACGGTGGCCAAAGCGCCGCCGGACGGCTACACCCTGCTGCTCACCCTGAGCGCACTCGCCAGCGGCCCTGGCCTGTATCCCAAGCTGCCCTACGATCCCGCGCGCGACTTCGCACCGGTGATCTGGATCGCCACCACGTCGTATGTGCTCTCGGTACATCCGTCGGTGCCGGTGAAATCGGTGCGCGAACTCATCGCGCTGGCAAAGGCAAAACCGGGCCAGCTCAATTACGCATCGTCGGGACAAGGCAGCGACCCGCACCTCACCGCCGAACTGTTCAAACTGATGACCGGCACGCAGATGACGCACATCCCCTACAACGGCGGCAACCCCGCCGCGATGGCGGCAATCGGCGGGCAAGTCGATCTGTCGTTCATGCCCACGATCTCGGGTACGCCGTATATTCAATCTGGCAAGATGCGCGGCCTCGCGATCAGCACGCCGCAACGTTCTCCGGTATTCCCCGAATTACCGACCATCGCCGAATCCGGCGTGCCGGGTTATGCGGCCGAAGCGTGGTCAGGCATCCTCGCACCGGTGCAAACACCGCGTGACATCGTGGTGCGCATCAACAGTGCGGTGGCGAAAATCGTGCATGCGTCGGACATGACGGCTTATCTCCTCGCGCGGCAAACCGTGCCCAAAGGCAGCAGCATCGAGGAATTCACCGCGCGTCTGCGCAGTGATATCGAAAAGAAAACGCAATTGATTCGCCGCGAATATCAAAGTCGAATAAATGTGGCGCCGCGGAAGTTTGATTGACCGGCAATGCGTCCGGCGCTACATTGCCACGCTTGAACGCTGTGACAACAGCGACACTATCATTTCGAAAAATTCACGGGAGAAAAACGCATCATGGCCGACGTTTCGATACTGGCAACAGGCTTGGGATTTCCGGAAGGCCCGGTGGCCTGCGCCGATGGCTCCATCGTGCTGGTGGAACTGCGCAACAACAAATGTTCGCGCGTGCTACCCGACGGCAAGGTGGTCCCCTTTTCCAACTGCGGGGGTGGGCCGAACGGGCTGGCCGTCGGGCCGGACGGATTTTTCTATCACACCAACAACGGCGGCAACCGCTATATCGAAGGCCACCCGCTCGGCATGGGGCCGCACCCGGATTACCAATTCGGCTACGTCCAGCGCATCGACCCGAAGACCGGCGAGGCGAAGCTGCTCTACAAAGAGGTGAATGGCCGCACGCTGTCCGCGCCCAACGATCTGGTGTTCGACAAACACGGCGGATTTTATTTCACCGACCTCGGCAAACGCATGCCCACACACAAGGTGCTAGGCGGTCTCTACTACGCCTTGCCCGACGGCTCGAAGATCGTCGAAGTGGCGTACCCGATTCTCAGTCCCAACGGCTGCGGACTGTCGCCCGACGGCAAAACCATCTACGTCGCCGAGACGGACACCGCGCGCCTGTGGGCGTTCGATATTGAAAGCCCCGGTAAAATCAAAGCCGCGCCGCAATACTCGCCGCATAGCGGACGCATCATCGGCGGCCTCGGCGGCAAAGCCAAATTCGATAGTTTGAAAGTGCTGGCCAACGGCAATATCGTGGTCGCCACGCTGATCGAAGGTTGCCTCACCGAGTTCAATCCGGCGGGCGACGTGGTGCGCTCGGTGAAAATGCCCGACAGCCATGTCACCAATCTGTGCTTCGGCGGCAAGGACATGCGCACCGCCTACATCACGCTGTCCAGCACGGGCAAGCTCGGCGTGATGCAGTGGCCGGAGCCGGGACTAAAACTCAACTTCAACTGACAGTGCCAGATTTCAACCAAGGTAACGCCATGACTGAACTCGAACTGCTGGAAGAACTCAAGAAAATCGACACGCCGACCATCACCAACGTGGTCGCCACTTATCCCGGTCGCCCGCACTGCCTGGAAATCTACAACCCGTGGAGCGAGAACTGGTACACCAACAACACGCTCTCCTGCTGGTATCCGGCGCTGGGGCCGATGGTGGGTTACGCGGTCACCTGTACCTACGGCCTGCCCGATCACACCTACCAAGGGCACTCGTGGATCACGGTGCTCGAAGCCATGGACAAAATCGGCAAGCCGTCGATCCTGTGTTTGCAGCAAAAATTTCCCGCCGAGATCGCCGACAAAGTAGGCCTGTCCGGCGGCAACATGACCTCATCAATGCGCGCCTGCGGCGCCGTCGGCTGCGTCACCAACGGCCCCTCGCGCGACGTGCATGAAATCCGCCCGATGGGTTTTCAGTATCTGACACGCGGCGTGTGTGCCGGCCACGGCCCGCAAGCCGTGCATGCGGTGCAGGTACCGGTCAGTATTGCCGGCATGGATGTCGCGCCCGGCGAAATCATACACATGGACGAAAACGGCGCAGTGAAATTCCCTGCCGACAGACTGGAAGATGTCGTGCGCAGCGCCAAGGCCTTGCTCGCCGAGGAAGATGAGCGTGTCGGTCAGCTTTTGAAGGCGAAAGGGATCAAGGCGGTGAAAGACATCATGGGCGAGCATCAATACGCGAAGAAGTAAACCGTAGCGTGCGCTGTGCGCACGACAAATTAACAGCGTGAGTCATGTCGTGCGCACAGCGCACGCTACGGTTGTTAGAACATCCACTGCCCGCCGTTGACATGCAGCGTCTGCCCGGTGATGTAGCTCGCGCCCGGCCCGCACAAAAACCGCACGGTGGCGGCGATCTCCTCTGATTCGCCCCAACGCTCCAGCGGCACGATCCCTTTCGCATCGCGGCGCGCCGAGCGATGCGAAGGGCGCGTGGTGTTGATCGACCCCGGCGACACGCTATTCGCGCGTATGCCATGCTGCCCAACCTCGCGCGCCAGTGCGCGGATCATGCCCGTCAGCCCGCTCTTGGCGGCGGAACTATGCACCTTGCCGATGCCGCCGACGAGCACATTGCTCCCGGTCAGCGCGACGATGTTACCGCCGCCGCTGGCGATCATCGACGGCAGGCACGCCTTGATGCAGTGAAACGAGCCGTCGAGCGAAATCGACAGCGGCACCTTCCACTCCTCAAAACTCATATCCACAAAACGTGCTTCTTTGCGCACCGAGGCGTTGAGCACCAAGATGTCGATCTGGCCGAATCGCTGTATGACGGCATCGGCCATCTGCGTCACCTGCGCGGCATCGGCGACATCCGCCAGGTAACACTCGGCCTGTCCTCCCGCAGCGCGGATTTCATGCACCACGGCTTCGGCGGCTTCGCGCGAGGCGCGGGTGTTGACCGCGACCGTGGCGCCGGCTGCCGCAAGGGCAAGTGCGGTGGAACGTCCGATGTTTATTCCGGCACCGGTCACTAGGGCGACTTTACCGGCGAGTTCCTGGGTAGCGGTCGCCGAGACTGGCGTTGAGGTCATCATCTAATATTTCCTGTCTTGTTATCTTTACGTCGTGAATTCAACCTCACGCCGTATGCAATTCCTCGCGAATCACCCGGCGCAGCGTGGATTCAATCTGCTCGCCCGTCATGGCTTGGTGAAGCGCCTGATTGATGAGCGTCTGGTAACCACGCTCCCCGGCCTTGGCCTTGAAGAACGCGATGATCGAGCCATCCAGCATGATGGAAACGCGCTGCTTGCCCATCCGTTCATTTACCGCGGCGGAGAATTGTTTGCGGCTGACATCCTTCAGACCCACGCGGAGGCGCGGGGACTTGGCTGTTTTAGAGGCAGCGGGAGAGGATTTCGATTTCATGAGGTTCCGTTTTTCGCATGGAGGTGATGTGAATTTCGTCTTCGGTTTCGGTATGACAGATCGTCACAATGGCCGCACCAAGAAAGCCGGTGGAATTGAAGCGCTGCTCACCGCCGTAATCGCGGGCATCTTCCACCGTGAAAGTCGGCCCGTTAAACACTTGTTCAGCTTGTGCGAAATCAAACCTATGCTTCTTCAGGTCAGCCGTGCGCTTGGCCGCCTTCCACGTGAAGTTCATGGGCATCTATTATACATACGATAATATGCATTTCAAGCGGTCGGCACAACCATCGTTCAACGAATCAACCCGCCAAAAACCTGAACTCAAACGTATCCCGACTTGTCGCAATGCGCCCCGCCGTCGTTCCCGGAAAATGCGTCGGCACGATCAGCGTGTCGGTATTCGCATGCTCGCGGAAAAACTTCCAGCGCGTCGCGGCAGATTCTTTCGCATCAAAACAAAAACACGAGCTCCAATCGGGTTGAATCACCTGCGCGCAGTGGTGCATCATGTCGCCGGTGAAGAGCGCACGCTCGCCGCGTGATTTCAAATCGATGCACACATGGCCCGGCGAGTGGCCGGGGGTGGGCACCAGAGCCAATTCATCGGACAACACATACGCATCGTCCACCAGCAGTGCCTGCCCGGCATCGACGATAGGCTGCACGCAGTCTTCATGTATCGCCGCGAAGCCCGGATCGGTGGCCTGCTTCCAGTGCTCGTATTCCTTGCGGCTGAATACATACTTGGCGTTGGGGAAGGTCGGTGTCAACCGGCCATTGACGAGACGCGTGTTCCAGCCGACGTGATCGACGTGCAGATGGGTACAGAACACGTAGTCGATGTCCTCGAACTTGAGACCGTGTTGTGCAAAGCCATCAAGCCAGGGCTTTTTATCGAACAGCAGTTGCGGCGGGCGCCGTTGATGCTCGCCCACGCAGGTATCGATCAGCACGGTGGCGCGCGGGGTACGCACGACGAAGGTCTGATAAGTGATGCACAGCAAGTCCTTGGCGCGGTCGTAGGCAAAGTCCGGCACCTGCGCCATCACCTCGGCGAGTTTTTGCGGCGTGGCGCTGGGGAACATAATGTGCGGCTCGCGCCAAGGGCCTTCGCGCTCAATGATGCTGGAAACATTGACATCGCCGATCTTGACGGGTTTCATGCGTGAATTCCTTTTAGAGTGCCCAACTGTTTCAGATAGTACCGGTCAAACGCCGCGAGCTGGCTTTCCAGTTCGCTATACGGGCCGGGCTCCCATGCGGCCGAGCGCACACCGCGATAC
>VFLF01000725.1 GCA_009885185.1 Nitrosomonadales bacterium
CGCGCGCTACGCGCATCTGGGTCATTACTTTCATTCGCGCGGGCAGGCTGACGAATCCATCGTGCCGCTGCGCCTGCGCGGCTATTTGTCGCTGCTGGGGTCCCGCGCGCTGGATGCGCCCTACGAATGGGGCGCGTGGGTCAACTGGGCGCTGGAGGCCGGCGTCACGCAGGAAGCGGTGGACGCCATCCGCGAGGGCCGCGCCGCGCCGCGCCCGACGGTGGAAGAGCAACTGGTCACGGATTTTTTCACGCAGATGGTTTCCGGCAACTATCGTATGAGCGCGGCTACCCATGCGTCCCTGCTCGATCACTTCGGCGCGCAAGGCGTGGTCGAACTGGTGGCCACACTCGGCTACTTCGCGATGATCGCGCTGCCGCTCAATGCCTTTGAGATCGGTATGACGGGCGAGCAGATGAAACTGCGCAAGCCGTTCGCGCCGCTCGCCGTCACCAGCACGCCATGGCGCGATGACGGCGGCGACGCCCCGGCGCGAGCGCCCGCCGCCGCGCCGGCGGCTGCACCGCGCATCAAACCGCTGGTCACGCAGGATGACGTGGCGCCGCAGCACCAGCATTTTCTCGACCGCGTCGTGCGCTCGCGCGGCTGGGTGTCGCCGGTGTATCAAACGCTGCTGCACTCGCCCGATGCGGCGGAACGCATTGCCCATATCGGCACGTTTTTTCTGTATGAGTCCGCGCTGCCGCCGGCGCTCAACGCCGCCATCACGCGGCTCGCGGCAAGCGAATTCAACTGTCCGTACGTGTGGCACGCTGCCGCCGACCTCGCCGGGCCACACGACACCGCCCTGCGCTTTTGCCGGCAACTGCTGCGCGGCAATCATCACGTTGATGACAAGGTGTACGAGGCCGCGGTGGCGCAATACGGCAAGGCGGCCACGATACAAATCGCCGCCGCGCTGGGTTATCAGGTGATGATGTGCCTGATCGCCAATGCGTTTGAATTCGCGCCGCTGACCGATCGCGACCGTCCCGCGCTGTAACCGTTACTGATCGGGCGTGATGCCCGCGTCCTCGAGCACTTTCGCCCAGCGCACATATTCCGTTTTGATGAACGAGGTGAAGTCGCCGTGCGAGGCGCTGGCCTGGAACTCCACGCCCTGTGCGGCAAAACGCGCGCGGATGTCCGGCGTCTGGGTGAACTTGACAATTTCCGCGTGTACGCGGGCAAGTATCTCCGGCGGCGTCGCAGCCGGCGCCATCATGCCGTTGAAAATGCTCGCCTGAAATCCCGGCACGGTTTCGGCGATGGCCGGCACTTCCGGCATCAGCGCGCTGCGCACCGGACTGGTGATACCCAGCGCGCGCAGCTTGCCGCCGCGCACATGCTGCAACGCGGTGCTCACGTTGTCGAATTTCACCGGCACCTGCCCGCCCAGCAGATCGATGATGGCCGGGCCGTCGCCGTTGTACGGAATGCGCATGATGCGCACGTTCGCCATGCGTTTGAAAAGCTCCAGCGCGAGATGCGAACCGGAGCCGTTGCCCGACGTGCCCGCGTTCAGATCGCCGGGACGCACGCGCGCAAGTGCGATGAACTCCTTGACGGATTTTGCCGGCACCGAGGGATGCACCACCAATAACTGCGGCAGCGTGGCGATGTGGCTCACGCCTGCAAAGTCGCGCACCGGATCGAACGGCGGATTGCGCATCATGCGCGGCGCCACCAGCGCGCTTTGCGCCACCATCACCAGCGTGTAACCGTCCGGCGCCGAACGCGCCACGAAACTCAGGCCGATGGTGCTGTTCGCGCCGGGCCGGTTTTCAACAAACATACGCTGGCCGATCCCTTCGCTCACCTTGTCCGCGACCGAGCGCCCCATCAGATCCAGATTACCGCCCGGCTGCACCGATACGACCAAACGTATCGGCCGGGTGGGGTACGCTTGCGCCAGCATGTCCGCCGCGACCACGCCCAGCGCGGCTCCCGCCACAACCATTCCTGCCCATGATTTCATGATGTCCTCACGTGATTACACGTTACGTACGAATTTTCGCACTTCTTCCACGCAACGCTCCGGCGCGAGCAAATTGATGCCGTGGCCATAGCCCTCGAACGCCACCACTTTCGCGCTCGGCATACGTTCACGCATGGCGGCGCGGTGGGATGCGTCGGCGATCAGACTGCGCTCGCCGCCCAGTATCAGCGTCGGTGTTTGTATCTCGGGCAGGCGCGGCCACAAATCGCCGCTCGCCACGGCCTGATCCATGCCGTTCGCGACGTGCTTCGGGGTTTTATCCATCTGCGCGATATACCACTCGCACAAGGCGGGCGATGCGTGGTTGACATCGATGCGATACGGCAACGTCTGCCGGCACCAGCCGCCCACGCCGAATTTGTCGAACGCGGCGGCGCGCGTGCTTTCGCCCAGTGTGTAGGTCGTTGCAATTTCCTTTGAGCGCTTGAACGGCGTGTCGCACAGCGTCAGCGTGCGCAGCCGCGCCGGATGATTCAGCGCGGCCGTCATGCCGACGATGCCACCCGATGATTCACCTACCCAATGCACGCGGTCTATGCCGAGCACATCCATCAACCCGATTGCATCGGCGGCAAGCTGGTCGAAGCTGTACGCATGTCCTTGCGGCGGCTGCGTGGTTTGCCCGCAGCCGCGCGCATCGAAGCGCAACACGCGATACTCGCCCGCCAGCAGCGGCATCCACGCTTGCCAGAACAGCATATTGCGCGCATAACCGTGATACAGCAAAAAAGTCTCCGGCGCAGCCTCGCGCCAGGGCGGCGTGTAATCCGTCAGCTCGTAATGAATATCGATGTCACCGACCCGGGCTGTGTTGTAGTGGTGCATCATTGTCTGTCCTCTAATTCGACACTTCAAATTTGACCGTCTTCGCCAGCGTGGTCCAGCGCGCGATTTCCGCCTTCAGGTGTACGCCCATTTGCGCGGGGCTGCCGCCCACGGGCTCCGCGCCCAGCGTCTTCAGACGTTCGCGCAGTTCGGGCGCCTTCAACGCGTCGACGATGGCGGCGTTCATGCGATTCACCACCGGCGGCGGCGCGCCCGCTGGCATCAACGCGCCCAGCCAGGTATTCACGTCAAATCCGGGGAGCGCCGATTCCGCGATGGTCGGCACGTCGGGCAGCGTGCTGCTGCGCCTCAGACTGCTCACACCCAGTGCCCGCACCCTGCCGCTGGTAATAAATCCGTAAGCCGCCGGAATGGTGGCGAACACAAAATTCAAGCGCGCACTCGCCAGATCTGTCATGAACGCGCCGGCGCTTTTGTACGGCACGTGTTCCAGTTGCAACCCCGCCGCATGGGCAAACATTTCCGTGACGAGGTGATTGCCCGAGCCGTTGCCCACCGAGCCATAATTCAACGTGCCCGGCTTGGCTTTCGCCAGCGCGATCAGGTCTTTCGCCGAATTCACCGGTGCCGTCGGATGCACCACCAGCACCGCCGGCACGATGGCAATCAGGCTCACCGGCGCGAAATCTTTCTCCGCGTCGTACGGCAGTTTGCGAAACAGTATCGGATTGGAGGCAAGATTCGACGCGGAGATCAGCAGCGTGTAGCCGTCCGGCTGTGCCTTCGCCACAAGGGTAAATGCGGGCAATCCCGCGCCGCCGCCCCGGTTGTCGATCACCAGCGACTGCCCAAGATGAGCGGAAATATTCGGCGCGATCACCCGCGCCAGCACATCCGCGCTGCCGCCCACGCCGTAGGGAATCACCGCGCGTATCGGACGGTTGGGATAATCCTGCGCGCCAGCCTGCGCCGTGAGCAGAACGAGCACCGCACCAGCAACGGTCGCGCGCATCAGCACCATGGCGAAAACGCCACCGGGGTCATCAAACTGGATTCGATGCTTTCCACCACGCCGCCATGCTGCTTGAGAAAAGCGCGCCATTCGGTGTTGCGCATGATCTGCGCGGGCGACAGTGTGGCCGGATGCGCGGACAGATGAACGACTTCGTTGACATCACCGCTGTTGCCCGTCCACACCGCCACGCTGGACGCGCGCAGCGGCGCGGGCAGTTCGTCCTGCAACACTCGCGCGAAGGCGGCAGTCTTGCCGGCGCGCGTGCGAAAAACACGCAAGTGATACAGATTGCCCGGCGCAGCAGGCGGCGCCGGATCGGACAGCGGCGTCAGCAGCCGCGACAATTGCCGCTGCATCAGCGGCTGCGAATGCGGCAGATACTCATTGCGCCACACGTCCTGCTGTTGCAGCTTGGCGCGCAGCACTTCGCGCGTCGCCACCGATTCGTGCTCCCACAAATTGAACACGCAATTCACCGCGCCGATTTCGCACGCCCAAAAACCGAGCAGCGTGCCGTAGTCGTGGCCACGAAACGGCACCGCCACCTTGCCGGCGTGATTGATGTAATCGTCGAGACGTCCGGCGGCGATCTGGTAAAAACGCAATTCATGCAGC
>VFLF01000186.1 GCA_009885185.1 Nitrosomonadales bacterium
AAACCTATCCCGCCAAACCGATTCGCTTTGTCGTGCCGGTGGTGGCGGGCGGCTCGAATGACATTCTCGGCCGGCTGATCGGCGAGCGGCTGCGCGAGCGCTGGGGCCAGCCCGTGGTGGTTGAAAACCGCGCCGGCGCCGGTCAGATGATCGGTTCGGATCTCGTGGCCAAAGCCGCGCCGGACGGTTATACGATCCTCGTGCCCACTGGCACCTACACCACCAGCGCCGCGATGCAGCCCAAGCTGCCGTTCGATCCGATCAACGATCTGACCGGCGTCGCGATGATCGGCGAGGGGCCGTTCATGGTGACCGTGCATCCATCGTTGCCCGTGAAAACCATCGGCGAGCTGATCAAGCTCGCCAAATCAAAGCCCGGTGAGATTAACTACGGCACCGCAGGCGCCGGCAGCAACATCCATTTCGCCACCGAGGTATTGTCGGCGATGGCCGGCATCAAGCTCACGCACGTGCCGTATAAAAGCGCCGCGCCCGCCGTGATCGACACCGTGGGCGGGCATGTGCAATTGCTGACGATCAGCCTGCCGTCGGCATGGCCGCAGGTCAAGGCGAACCGCCTGCGCGCGCTGGCGGTGACCACCGCGCAGCGCTCGTCTTTCATGCCCGAGTTGCCCACGGTGGCGCAGACCCTGCCAGGTTACTCTGCGGTGCAGTGGTGGGGCATTCTTGCACCGTCGAAAACACCACCGGAGATCATCGCCAGACTCAACGCCGAGATCAATCGCATACTCGGCTCCGACGAAATGAAACCCCGGCTCGCCGAACAGGGCGCGGAGCCCGTGCTGATGACGCCCGATGTCTTCAGCAAATTCGTGCGCGACGAAATCGCAAAGTGGCGCAAGGTGGTGAAAGAACGCAATCTGGCGCCGTAGGTGGCGGAAGCTCCGCAGGCGCATCACCCGCGAGTGTCGTGAACAGATTGCGGGGCGGAGACACGCGTCGCCAGTCACTCGTCCGGAACAATATCCCGTCGCCGCGCAGACCCTGCAAGTCCGCGTCGGAAATCGCAGCGAGCGCGTCAGTAATCCCGTCGATCAAACGCAGAGGCCGGTGGCCTCGCGTCTGACTTAGCTACCCTGCGATCAGGCGTTACGCCGGCGCGTGCCAGCCCGCGTCGGCCCACAGCTCGCCGCTCACGGCTGAGTTCGTGAGCATGAAGCAAATCGCATCGGCAATTTCATCCGGGCGAATCAGCCGGCCCAGTTGCGTGAAGGGCAAAATATTCTTGTTGACGTAGTCATCGCCCAAAGCGCGCACCATCGGTGTGTCGGTGAAACCCGGATGGATCACGCCACAGCGCACGCCGTAAAAGACCGCTTCTTTCATAATCGTCGCGGCCGCGCCCTCAAGGCCCGCCTTGGTGCTGGCATACGAAATCTGGCCGCGGTTGCCCTGTGAGGAAATCGAGCCGATAAACACGATCGCGCCCTGCATGCCCTCGGCGGGCAGCCACTTTTTCAGGCCCTGTGAGGCGCGCTTTTCCGCGATGCGCCCGATCATCTCCAGCGCCCAGTAGACCGGAGCCAGAAGGTTGACGTTGATCACCTGCTGGAACAGCTCTTCCGAATAAATGCGCGCCTTGCCGGTGGTTTTGTCGATGCGCACCGCAAGCTCATCGCGCGTGATGCCGGCTGCCGGAACACACATCTGCACCGTATCGAACTTGCTCGACATCGACTCGAACACCGACGCGCGGAACTCGCTGTTGGTCGTATCCCCCTTGAAAGGGTAGGCAACGGACCGACCCGCCAGCTGATTGACCTCTTCGGCCACTGCATCGATATTCTCACCACGGTCAACCAGCCCCAAAGCGCGGATGTTGCGTTGCGCCAACTGGATCGAAACAGCCCGCCCGATACCACTGGCAGCCCCGGTAATTACAGCCACTTTCCCACTGATTTCCATAGCGCCCTCAATTGATGTTGCTGTGCAACATTCTAAACCCCGGGAAAGCCAAAGTCACGTGATAAAAGTACGTTCTGATCAGCGCGGAAAAATGCGGTTTGGGCGTGGATTTGGGGCGATTAAGAACAAACCGTTCGACACCTGCATCGTAGTGCGCGGCATGAGGACAGATGTCCCCTGAAATCCCATCAGGCCGATGCGCCCATAGCTGCCTTCAGCGCAAGCGATCTGCCGTGTGAGTGGGACGATCGGGGCATCATCGCTGGCCGCTTCGACTCCGGTTAGTTGCATCCGGCATGACTTCAACATGCTGTGATATATATCGCTTAAACGCGCAGCATGGGATAGAAACCCGTGCGCGCCCAACCCCTATAACTAAAAGGCACACATCATGGCGGAAACGAGTCGCATTAAAGAGATCCCCGACAACGAGATGACGGATGCGCAGAAGAAAGTGTTTGCGGATCTGGTCGCTGGACGCGGCCGGTTGCTCGCGCCTTACAAGGTCTGGATCCATTCGCCGAAACTCGCGGCAGCCATGGAGACCATCGGCACGTTTCTCAACAAAGCGGGATCACTCAGCGAGCGCGAGGTCGAGCTTATCATCTGCATCATCGCCAATCATTGGCGTGGGGAGTATGTCTGGGCGTCCCACGTCAAACGCTGCCTCGAGCTCGGCTATAACCAAGCCGTGTTCGATGCAATGCGCGCCGGGCAAACACCGGCGTTCGAACACGAGCGAGAGCGGGCGATTTACGATCTTGCCGCCATCTCGATGGCGCCCGGCGGCGGCTCGGACGAGGTGTTCGTGCGCGCCGAGAAGCTGCTGGGACGCAACGGCATTGCCGAAGTGATCGGCTTGCTGGGCTACTACAGCGCGGTGTCGATGGCGATGAAGCTCCATCGTGTGCCGATTCCGAAGCCGGCTGCGGCTTGAGGACAACGGGGGATCACGTTTTCTGAATACGCCTCGATTTGATCGTGCGCGCATGGTTCGCCGCAGGGGTTACGCGGCAAGCGTTGCAGCGGGCCGTTGCGCCAAAAGTGAACAGGGCATAATGTGGCGGGTGTCTGTAAATATTAATAAAAACATATACTTACGTTACGCATAGTCTTTCTGTATAGTGACGCCTAACCCGACAGCACCTGGCATAGTCAACCGAAGCGCAGCAGAATAGTCCCATGACCCGAATCGACTTCACATCGTTATCCAAGGCGATTGCCTCGCTCGCAAACGCGCTGCAAGCGGCCAAACTGCGCCCCAAGGATGAGTTCGTGCGCGATGCGTCGATACAGCGCTTCGAATATACGTACGAGCTGTGCGTCAAATCGTTGCGGCGGCAGCTAACCGCGATGTCCGATTCGCCGGCAGAAATCGACGCACTCGGTTATCGCGACATGATACGCATGGGCGTAGAGCGCGCGCTGATCAAATCCGAAGTGCCGTGGTTTGGTTATCGCGAACTGCGCAACATTACCAGCCACGTGTACGACCCGGCAAAAGCCAGGAAAGTCTTTGGCGCATTGAACCGCTTTCTGCGTGACGCGAAGGAACTGCACGCCCGTTTGGACAAGGCCGCCCAGTGATTACGGCGGCGACAAAACGCGGCAAGCTCATGCTTGCGCCCAAGCAAGTAGCGCTGGTGCGCACCGTGTTGCGAACGCACGCGCCACTTCATCGCGCCTATGTGTTTGGCTCGCGCGTGGTGTTGAGCGCCGCCGATCGCACTCGGTTGAAACCGCATTCCGATCTTGATCTGGCACTGGAAGGCCCGCCGCTAAAACCCCACCAAGCCTACGCGCTCAAGGAGGCGTTTAGCGAAAGCGATTTGCCGATGCGGGTGGACGTAGTGGAAGCGGGGGACTTGCCCGACGATTGGGAAATTCGAGCCTGTCCCCTTTAGTTTTGAATTACTTCGAACAGGGAGAACCGTGATGAAAGTCGGCGCAGGCCCATAGACGTACGAACTCGTTGAAAACTTTGCCAAAATGCCCGAGGGCGAAACTATCGGCATGATCAGCCGGGTGACCACGGATTCGCAAAACCGCCTGTATGTTTTCCAGCGCAAAGACCCGGCGGTGCTGATCTTCGACAAGGACGGGAAATTTCTCAGTTTCTGGGGCGCGGGCCTGTTCAAGCGCCCGCACGGCTTCAAGATCGTGAACGATGTGGTCTACCTGACCGACCAGACGGACAACGTGGCGCAGATTTACACCCTCGACGGCAAGTTGATCAAACAGCTTGGCACGCGCGGGCAGCATTCCGATACCGGCTGTGAAAACTGGCAAATTCTGCCGCTGCGCGCGGCGGGGCCGTTCAATCATCCAACCGAGA